>DMPD01000225.1 GCA_003456125.1 Cyanobacteria bacterium UBA8156
GCGGATGCGTTCGCGGCCACCGGCGTAGGCTTTTTCGAGGGGCAACTCCAAGGGGGCTTCGGAGTCGCGGCGGCGGCTGGGGGGGCGGGGGGGGGCTTGATAGGTTTGGCCGTTGCTGCTGCGGGGATCGGTGCGGAAGCGGCCCAACAACTGATCGATAAACTCTTGAAAGTCGTTGTATTTGCTGAAATCCACTTCCCCGCTGCCCATATCAAAATCGGGCATGCCGGTATCGGCCCGGGGGGCGCTGCGGCCGCCTTGAAATCCCCCCTGTTGCCAGTAATTGCCGAAGCGATCGTACTGCTGCCGCTTCACCGGATCGGAGAGCACTTCGTAGGCTTCCCCGATCGCCTTAAATTTTTCTTCCGCCGATTTGTCCCCTGGGTTCAAGTCCGGGTGATACTTCCGGGCCTGTTTGCGGTAGGACTTCTTGATCTCTTCGGTGGAAGCCCCCTTGGCAACCTCGAGTATTTCGTAATAGTTCCGAAAGTTTTGCATGGTGATGGGGGATGAAAGGCCAGGCCCGATTATGGTACCCATCGGGGGGGCGATCGTCTATTGCGGAAAGCCGTAATGCCGGGGCTTAACGGTACAGTTGGTCGCTCTCGGTCAAGTTCAAGCGGGAGCGGGGCGCTAAGGACAGGGGGGAAACGTGCCCCCGTTGCAACCGCAGGCCGCCGGCGCAACCGATCATCGCCGCGTTGTCGGTACACAGGGATAACGGAGGAAACACCACCCGCCAACCGCGGTCTGCGGCTTGGGCTTGCAGGCGCGATCGCAGGTGGGTATTGGCGGCTACGCCTCCCACGGCGGCGATGGTGGTAGCGCTCACCTGTTCGGCACAGCGGAGGGTGCGCTGCACCAGGGCTTCGGCGACGGTGTGTTGAAAACTGGCGGCAATATCCGCCACCGGCAGGGCTTCCGGGGGAAATTTCTCACAGAGGCGACGCACCGCCGTTTTGAGGCCGCTAAAACTGAAGTCGAGGGGGGCCTCAGCGATGCGCCCTGGGGGCAGAGGATAGGCTTTGGGGTTGCCCTCACGGGCCGCTCGTTCGATGGCGGGGCCCCCCGGATAGCCCAACCCCAACAGCCGGGCGACCTTATCAAAGGCTTCGCCGGCGGCATCGTCCCGGGTTTGGCCCAAAATTTGGTAGGTGCCAAAGGCGGGTACCCACACCAAGCTGCTGTGGCCCCCCGACACCAACAAACAGAGGAAGGGGGGGATGAGGTCAGGGTCGGCCAACAGCACCGAGCACAGGTGCCCTTCCAAGTGGTGCACGCCAATCAGGGGTTTGTTGTGCATCAACGCCAGGGTTTTGGCGGCGGATACCCCCACCAGCAAAGAACCGATCAGGCCGGGAGCGGCGGTGACGGCGATGCCATCGATCGCGGCCCAGGGGATTTGGGCTTGGGCTTGGGTTTCGGCCAACACCCGATTCACCGCGGTGACGTGCTCCCGGGCGGCCAGTTCGGGGACGACTCCCCCCCACGGGCCATGCAGGCCAATTTGAGAGGCGATCGCCTGTCCCAAGATCTGGCGATCGCGCACCACGGCGGCGGCGGTCTCATCGCAACTGGATTCCAGGGCCAAAACGGTCAATGCCATGCCAGTTCGCCGCCGACTTCCAAGCGGGAGTAGGGAGGCAACAGGGCAAATTGTTCCATCAGGGCTTCGGCGGCCGCCGGCGAGAGCCAGCCCAACTGCGACAACACCCGCAACGTGGCGACCCGTTTGGCGCGATCGGCCCCATCGCTGACCTTGAGGGCCAATCCCAACCCTTCCCCTACCCGCCCGACACACTGCACCCCTTCGGCGCCACCTTTGCACACCAATTCGCCACCGCTGAGGCGCATCACTTCCGTATCGAAGGCTCCTTCACCGGCGACCATGTCGGGATGGCGGGTCATGGCCCGCACCAACCGCTCGCTGTGGGTATCACCGGGGGTGGTCAAGCGACCGTAGAGGTGAGCCAGTTGTTGGAGGGCCAGGAGATAGGTGGGAAATCCGCAATCGTCTCGGGCCGTAATGAGTTCTGCCGGCGGCAACCCCAACCATTCCCCTAGCAATGCGGCGATCGCCCGTTGGGCAGGATGGCTCGGCGATACATAGGCACCCATTTCCCAGTGCTGGTGCCGACACAGGGCCAAAGCCCCAGCGTGCTTCCCGGAGCAATTGTGTTGCAGGGGGCTGGTACCACCAACGGGACAGGGACACACCAAACGACTGGGGTCGACATCGCAACACCAGAGAATCCGAAACACTTGCCGGGCTTGCGCCAGGGTACCCCGATGCGAACCGCACATCACGGCCCAATCGGCTTCCTGGAACCGAAACCGCTCGCCGGCCCCCGACCACGAAACCGGCAAACATTGCAGGGGCTTGAGGCTAGATCGGGCAAAAATGGGCAGGTCGATCGCGCCGGCCGCTGCCCGTACCCGTCCCCGATGGTCTACCAAAACCGCCTGGGCTCGATGCTCGGACTCCACAATCCCTTCCCGCAGCACCCGCACCGTAAAACCGGGGGGAGCAGGTCGCTTTGCCAAGGATTTGCCGGGGTTCATGGGAAAGGGGAGTGGGGTTTGACCTTGACCAAGCGCTTCGACGGACTTGGGTCTATTATTGTATCAGGGTTTTGGTGATGGCATCGGAAGTGGATTACGAAGCGATCCTGCTGGGGGCGGCAGCCTTTGATTTGAGTGGTCTGCCAAAGGAGTATTTGACAACAACCCGCAGTGTCCAAAGCATTACCTGGGTGCAATCGGTGTTTCAGTCCCTGGGGATGCGATCGCTGTTGGGGTCTTCGTTGCGACTGGAGCCGTTTCAGTATTGTGTGTTGCACGGCCGCTCCTGCTCGGCGCTAGTGCTGCGCCAAGCCCAAGGCTATGTGTCTTTTTTGTTGCCCCGGTCGCAATTGGTGGATCCTTCGTTGTTGCAGTGGGCCCGCACGGTACGGTTTGGTGACCTCAAACGCAACCCGGCGTTCCAAACCATCTAAGCCCAAGACAAGTGCCGCTCGATTTCCCGGTGGAGGACCTCGTAGGGATTGGGGCCCGACTGCTCGCCCAGCAATACCCGCAAATCGGCGAAAATTGCCGCAGCTGCCTGGGGGGTCATGTCCGCTTTGCCTTGCAGTTTGTGGGCTAAGTCGTTGCGGCTGTCCAACAATCGGTGTGAACACAACCGGTGGGCGGCCTGGGCGATCGCCGTGGCCGGAGGCTCGTAAAACTCTACAAGAGCGCGATAATGATAGCGGTTGAGCCACCCTTCGCACCGTACACACTGGTTTTGCAGGTAATTATAGAGGGCTTCTTGGCTTTGCAGTTGCTGCCAAATCTCTTCAGAGGTTTTCGTTTTGTACAGTTTGAGTCCGGTTTTTTCCTCCGCGTACGCACACCATACGGTTTCCAAGAGGGCAGACAACAACACCAGAAAGTTGCCGATCTGACCGGTTTTGTAGTGAATTTCGGCGACAAAATATCCCTCCCAGGCGATCGCTTTGACCTCTTTGCGACAGAGGGCGTTGGTCTCTTGTTGGAACCGGGGCGGCACCTCAGTCAGGGCGCTCAGGGCCCGTTGCGCTTCGACAAAATCCAGAGCCAGACGGGCTCGACCGTACCGCAGCCAGCCTTCTACCGTCGGATGCTGAAACACCGATGTGGGCAAAAATTGCAATGCACCGCTGTAGTTGTAATCGCGGATTTGGCGTAGCAATACTTGGCGTTCAAATTCTGCCCGCAGGGAATTCAAGTTGGTGGGAAAGACCCGCTCTTGATCGGGATTCATTTCTTTGGGGTTGCGCACTTGCCAAACTTGACCGTTGGGCACGTAGCCCGCGGCCTGCAAAATCGGCCAGGCGGATTTCATGGTGGGGGTGCCCGAAGAACCGTTCAACAGAATTTCCGCATCCCGGGGCAGCGCGGTCAGGGCCGCCCGGGCCACGGCGATCGCCCCATTGAGGTCAATGGGGTCGTGGGTGAAGGAGTCGGGGACGGGCCACAGGTGGACGTTCCCACCAAGGTTTTCCGCCGTGAGCCAATCCCGCGTATCGGTGGCTTTGTCCGCGAAATCGGCCGTGTAGAGCAAAATCACTTCCGCCAACGGGGCCAACTGCGCTGCCAACGTGGCGATCGGGCCCGCTTCTTGGGTTTTGTCGGAGTAGGGGTCTTGGCTGCCCACAAAGGAAAGCAGATACCGGGCCATAGTGCGACCTTCACAACTCTGCTCAGCCTAACCCCCACTGGAATGCAACGGTTCAAGTTAGGGTGCGCCAAGGTGGGGGCTATACTTGGGTTCACCAGAGGTGTACCATGCCATTTCCTCATCTGCGTAAGCACGCGCCACCACTAGGGTCTGCCATCCTGACCGTTGACCTGCCGCAATACGGTCTGCGGCGGGGACAGGTGGGTGTGGTGAGAGCCGTCGGCGCGGCTGGACGAACCGTTACCGTGCAGTTCCGCAAGGGCCGGCAGCGCATTTGGGTGCGGTTGCGTTCTGAACAAGTCTAGATGAAAAGGAAGCGGCCAATACCGCTGGCCAACTCTCCGCAAGCTCCGGCTCCAGGTGGCTGGCAAGGTGTTGGCGATGCGGAAACCGCCGTTGCTCCCCGATCGCTGTTGGAGGTGATGGCAGACCTTGGTCGCAAAGCCCAGAGCCGCGGGTTGACCCCTGAGATTTTGGCTTCCCTCCTGGCCGAAGTTTAACGGGCTTTAACGGGCATTGTGTGGTCGATACCGGCAAGATGGCTATGCTACAGGCTACCGAGTTGGAAGCATGATGATTTCCCCGCTGCGCCGTGGGCCGTTGCAACGATTTTTGGGGCGGTTGGGATACCCCCCCGATGGCTGCGATTTGGCTTTGCTCGATCGCGCCTTGACCCATCCTTCGGTGCAGGATCGCCCCCACAACGATCGCCTGGAGTTTGTGGGGGACAGTGTGTTGGGGTTGATCGCGGTGTTGTTTTTGCAGGAACGATACCCCCAATTATCGGTGGGGGAATGGGCCGCCCTCAAGTCTAAGCTGGTGTCGGCCGAGCATTTGGCCCGCATCGGCGATCGCCTGGGGCTGGATGAATTTTTGATCTTGGGCCCCACCGCCAAAAACGATCCGAAGACAGCGCGATCGCGTCTGGCCGACTCTTTGGAAGCGGTGTTGGGGGCCCTGTACCTCCACAGCCAAGATTTGTCGCGGATTCGGGCCTGGCTGGATGATTTTCTGGTAACCGAAGTGGAGGCGCTGCAGGCCCTGCCGGCCCTGGGCAACTACAAGGTGGCGTTGCAGGAGTGGACCCAAAAACATTGGAAAATTTTGCCGGAGTACCGCGATCGGGCGATCGGGACGGTGCAGGCTCCCCGATTTGCTTCGACGGTGTGGGTGCGCGATCGCCTGTGGGGGGAAGGGGAAGGCCCCAATCTCAAATCGGCCCAACAGGAAGCCGCGAAGGTGACGTTGGCCTTGCTGACCCAAACCGATACGCTATGCTAAAACCATTGGCAAGGACGCTCCATCCATGACCAAATCCGTTGTTGCTGCAACCAAGACTCCTGGGCTGGTGTTGGGTCTGGCGCTCTTGGGCACCACCCTCACCGGCTACCTCACCGTTACCCATTACCTGCAAGCCCAACCCCTGTTCTGCACCGGCCAAGGCACCGGCTGTGATTTGGTACTGAACAGCGAATACGCGACCTTGGGCGGGTTGCCCCTTACAGCCCTGGGTTTTTTGACCTATGGGGCGCTGGCCCTGTTGGCCGGTTGGGTGGCCTTGGCGTCGCCAACCGTACAGACCGAACGGTGGCCGAAAATTGCGTGGCCGGTGTTTCTGGTGAGCGGAGCCGGCACCCTTTTTTCTGGATATTTATTGTTTTTGTTGGCGACGGTGCTGCGATCGCCCACCGGAGATTTGGTGTTTTGCCCCTACTGCCTGACTTCGGCGGCCACCATGACCGGCATTTGGGTTCTGAATTTGGCGGGCCACTCCTGGGAAGATGGTGGCAAGCTCTGGTCGAACGGGGTGGTTTTGGTGGCGGTGATGGCGGTAGCCCTGACGGTGATCCGTGGCGAGCAGGAACAGGCGATCGCCGTGAACCATAGTTTTGCCGGGCAACTGGCCCAACACCTGCAGACCACCAACGTCAAAATGTACGGGGCGTTTTGGTGCCCCCACTGCCGGGAACAGAAAGCCGCTTTTGGCGAGGCAGCGGCGTTGGTGCCCTACGTCGAGTGCGATCCGCGGGGGGAGAAGGCCCAAGCGGCCCTCTGCCAAACCAAGAACATTCGCAGCTACCCCACCTGGGAAATTGACGGTCAATTGGTGGAAGGGGCGCGATCGCTCACAGACTTGGCCAAACTCACGGGGTACCAAGGCTAATGGTTTTGATGGTGGGTTCGTTGGTGGTGGCGCTCCTGGTGTTGTTCTGGCTGTGGAGCATCCTGAAAACCACGTTTCAGACGGCGTTGCTGGTGGCGATTGTGGTGTTTGCCCTGCAGTGGCTGACCGGTCTGGGCCCCTTGGAGGTGATGGGGGCCATCCGCCAACAAATCGTTGACCAATTTATTGAAAGAAAGCCCGATCGCCCCCCCGAATCAGGAAAAAGCCTTAGGTTTGGGCGGGAGTATCCGGTAGTCTTCTAAAATCGGGCCGTAGCGCAGCCGAGGTGCCATGCAGGTCGCAGTTTTTAACACCAAGCCCTACGATCGCCAATTCTTGACGGCGGCCAATCAAAGCCACGGTCACGAACTCACTTTTTTGGAACCCCGTTTGAACCGAGCCACCAGCCTCCTGGCCCACGGTTTTCCGGCGGTGTGCGTGTTCATCAACGATGGGTTGGATCGCCCCACCCTAGAAGTCCTGAAGGCGGGGGGGACCCAATTCATTGCCACGCGCTCGGCGGGCTTCAACCACATTGACCTCAAAACCACCGCCGAGTTGGGGCTGGTGGTGGTGCGGGTGCCGGCCTACTCTCCCCACGCCGTGGCCGATCACACTGTGGGTTTGATTCTGTCCCTGAACCGCAAAATCCACCGGGCCTACAACCGCGTGCGGGAAGGGAATTTCTCGATCGAAGGGCTGATGGGGTTCGACCTCCACAGCGCCACGGTGGGGGTGGTGGGTACCGGCAAAATCGGCGCCTTGGTAGCCAAAGCCCTCCACGGCATGGGCTGCCGCCTGCTGGGGTTCGATCCCTACCCCAACCCCGATTGCTTGACCCTGGGTATGGCCTACCTCTCCCTGCCGGAACTGCTGGCCCAATCCGAGATTGTGACGCTGCATTGTCCCCTCACCCCAGAATCCCATCACCTGATTGGGGCCGAAACCATTGCCCACATGAAACCCGGCACCATGCTGATCAACACCAGTCGGGGAGCCCTCATCGATACCCAAGCGGCGATCGCCGGTTTGAAGTCGGGACACATTGGCTACCTGGGCCTCGATGTCTACGAACAAGAAGAAGCCTTGT
>DMPD01000156.1 GCA_003456125.1 Cyanobacteria bacterium UBA8156
GCCCCTCACTTGGGATTACACGGTGGCGGATTTGCTGCGGGATTGGCGATTACCGACGGTGTTGGTGGTGCCGGTGCGGCTGGGGGCAATCGGGCAGACCGTAGCCGCCGTGGCGTTGGCGCGGCAGGTGGGGGTCAACCTGATGGGTTTGGTGGTAAACGTGGTCACGCAAGAGGTACCGGCTGAACAGGCGATCGCCGATTGGGCCCCGCCCGCATTGTTGGAAAACCTGGTACAGGTGCCGGTGTTGGGGATTTGGCCTTGGGTGGAGCACCGCGAAGACGCGAATGCCCTAGCGGCGGCGGCTCGAGCCATTGATTGGCCAAATTGATTGACCAGAGCGAATCAGCGGCTGTGGGCTTTGGTGGCTAACCAGTGAAACTTAATTTCTGCTAGTTGCAATTGTGATTGTTTCTCTTGGCTAAAGTCATGGAGTTGCGATTCGGTTTGTTCCTGTTCTTGACCGTAGCCCAAGCGACCGACGGTGCTGCGGATGCGATCGGCGAGGCAGAGGCTGAGGGCTTCATAGAAGCGGGCGGAAAATTCCGCATCTTGGCGCAGACGATTGGTGATCTGAAAGCGGGGAACTTCCAAAATCACGGATTCTTCGAGGGCCTGCACCGTCGCCAGGGGCAGCCGCGAATCCAAAAACGAAATTTCACCGACCACTTCGCCGCTGCCAATGCGAGCCAATTCTCGGTCTTGGGCGAGGGTCACTTTGAGGAGGCCACTGAGCACAATGTAGAGGGCATCAATGGGTTGGTTTTCGTGAATCAGAACTTTGCCGGGGGGTAAGGCCAACTTGCGCCCTTTGGCCACAATCCAATCCAGGTCGTCGTTGTTCAGAGCACTGAGAATAAAAAGTGCTTTTTTCACTGGAAACCTCTTTTGATGAAGTTCTCCCTATATTACCTGGCCGGTCAAGGGGGCCCCAAACCGGTACAGTAGAAACCGCAGGGACGGGGAAAGCAGGATGGGGTGCTGGATACAGCCGCAGGCACGGTAAGCGATGGCGACCCTTTGGGCGATCGTAGCCGCGCTGACGGCATCGCAGCAGTGGGCGGACGCGGAAGCGATCTGTCGGGAGCACGTGGCGGCGAATCCCCAGGACGGAGCCGCCTGGCAGTTGTGGGGCGTGGTGCTGCTGCAACAACAAAAGTGGGCGGCGGCGATCGCCCCTTTGCGACGGGCGGTGGCGTTGGTGCCGGGGAGCGCGGTGTGGGTGCAGTTGGGGGCGGCTTTGTGCGGTACCGAAGCCTTTGCGGAAGGCTTGGCGGCTTTTGAGATGGCATTGGTGTTGCAGCCTACCGACCAGGATGCCCTGTGCAATGCGGCGTTGGCGTTGTCCCGGTTGGGCCGCACGGAGGAGGCTTTGGCTCGCTACCGGCAATTGGTACAGCAACAGCCCAACCATGGGCAAGGTCACCTGCAATTGGGCCATCTGTACCGGCAACGCCAACGCTACGAGGCAGCGATTCGAGCCTATCGCCGGGCGATCGCCTGTTTGCCGCGGTGTGGGGCGGCATGGTTTGGTTTGGGGGCCTGTTGGCGGGGGCAAGGTCAATGGGAAAGGGCCCGCCGGGCCTTTGGGCGGGCAGTGCGCCTGGAGGGGCGATCGGTGCAGGCCCACCTGGCGTTGGCAGAAATGGAAATTCGCACCGAGCGCTGGCGACCGGCGTTGCGGCACTACGGTCGCTCCTTGGTGTTGCAGCCCCATAGCTTGCCCGCCCGGTTGGGGCTGGGGGGCATCTATTTGCGGTGGGAGCGGTTGACGGCGGCGGCGCGGTGTTTTCGGGCGGTGTTGCAACACCATCCCGACTGTCCGAGCGCTTTGGAAGGCTGGCTTCGCGTCAAAGCCCAGACCTGCGATTGGACGGATTGGGAACCCCTGTTAACCCGGCTGTGGCAGCATGCCGGACAAGCGGTGTTATCGCCGTTCCATGCCCTGTTTTTTGATCTGACGCCGGCGACCCAACAGGCGATCGCCCAAACCCTGGCCCAGCAAATTCAGGTGGAAGTACAGGTGTGGCACTTGTCTTTTCGCCATCAACCCGATCCCACCAAACCGCGGTTGCGGTTGGGGTATGTGTCGGGGGATTTCCGGTGCCATGCGGTGGCCCACCTGATGGTACGGCTGTTTGAGTGGCACGATCGCGCGCGGTTTGAGGTGGTTGCCTACTCTTTGGGCCCGGATGATGGCAGTTGGTACCGCCAGAAGTTGGCACGGGATGCCGATGCGTTTGTCGATGTGCGGGGCGAAGCCCCCTCGGCGATCGCCCGCCGGATTTTTGCGGATGGCATTGACCTGGCGATCGATTTGTCGGGGTACACCGACTATGGCTGCCCCCATGCCCTGGCCCTGCGGCCGGCCCCCGTCCAAGTCGGGTATTTGGGGTATCCCGGCACCACCGGCGGCGATTGGCTGGATTACTTGATTGTCGATCGGGTGGCGGTTCCCCCCAGCGAACAGGTGCACTTTAGCGAAACCCTGGCGTATTTGCCCCACTGTTACCAACTCAACGATGGCAGCCGCCCCATTGCCGGCGATCGCCACACCCTGCGCCAACAATCGGGCCTCCCGCCCCAAGGGATGGTGTATTGCTGTTTCCATCACGCCCGCAAATGGTCTCCCATGGTGCTGGACTGCTGGCTGCGGGTGCTGCAACGGGTGCCCCAATCCTGTCTCTGGCTGTTGGCCCCCCACCCCCTCGCCCAACACCACCTCCAACAACGGGCGATGGCGGCGGGTCTGGCCCCCACCCGCCTGGTGTTTGCCCCCGCCATTGCCAAAGAAGCCCATTTGCAGCGCCTCACGGCGGCGGATTTGGCGT
>DMPD01000287.1 GCA_003456125.1 Cyanobacteria bacterium UBA8156
CCGATCAGGGAGAGGGGCTGGGGTGAGGGCAACCATCTCGAAGTTCATTAAAATGACTATAGCTTGAAGACCTGTCCGGAAGAAGTTGGCTTTCACGCCTCCCCCAGAACCGGTAGAGAGAGCGCGCAAATCCTTACGAGAAACCTACAAGAACCCTACGAGAACAGTACTAGCACATACGAGCATAGAGGGATTCGAACCCCCGACCCTCAGAACCGGAATCTGATGCTCTATCCACTGAGCTATATGCCCTTGTCAGGCTCCTAACTATAACACACTTACCAAGCGATCGACAATCCTTTGGGTGCCGCCGGGGGTGCCCACGCTTTCGGCTCCCCACTGGGGACACTGGGCGAGGTAATCTCGATCGCCCAGAATGTCCACCAGACGCTGGGCGGCTAGGGCAAGGGTGGCGGGGGTGGCGGGGCCGGTGCCAATGGTTTGCACCGACGGCCCCAATAGGCGCATTTGGGCTTCGGCGAAACGGTAGGTGAATTGGGGCCCTTCCCCCGGAATCTGCAACACGGGTTTGCCCAGACCGACGGCTTGTTCGATCGCCGTGCCGGCCATGCCCACGGCCACGTCGCACTGGGTCAAAATTTCGGCAAAGGCTTGGCGTGGGCAGTGAATTTCGTACCGTTCCCGGCGCAGGGTTTGGCCATCCCAATCCCAGTCGGGGGCGATCGCCGGCAACTGGGCGTACAACGCCGGCACCGGGGCGGCAAAAAAACTCGTCGGGGGCTGCACCTGGGTGACCATTTGCAGCAACAGGGTGAAATTGCGGGCGGCTTCCGGCAACCGGCTGCCGGGCAAGAGAGCCACCAGGGGGCGATCGCCCGGTTTTTGCAGTGTGGGCCGGTCTACCTGCAACAAATCAAGGATTGGGTACCCCGCAAATTCCGCCGGATAATGCTGTTCCTGCAACAATCGGGCGGTGAAAGCGTCCCGCGTCAAAATCCGCCGGCAACGGCGATGCCGCAGCAGGCTTAATGCCGGAAAGGGCAATTGCAAACGACCGGTATACCGCGCAGACAACGAGACCAAAAACGAGACAAAAGGCGCACCCGTGAGCAGGGCCCCGGCGATCGCCACGGCATCCCCGACGGCCACCACCCCATCGACTTTTTGGCAGCGCAGGGCTTGCATTTGTTGCCAGGTCTGGGTCAGCAAACCCGCCCGTAGGTCTTGCCACAATTGGCGGTTGTCCATATAGATAAACCCACCGGAGGGCATTTTGCGGGTGGCGGTCACCACGGGCACCGCCCATTTCCGATAGGCCTGTCCTTCCCCCACCAATGGGGCCGCCAGCAGTTGCCAATCGGGTCGGCGATCGCGCAGGGCCGCCAGCACCGTGCTGCCGTTGAGGTCTTCCCCGTGGCCATTGCTGATAAACAAAATGGTTTTCATGGCTTCAGCAAAGCTTGATACACGCCCTCGGTGGTGGCCAGCATTCGTTGGGCCGTGAAGAATTCTTGGTAACGGCGGTAGCCGTTGGCCCCCATTTGCTTCACCAACCGCGGATTTTCTAGGCAAAAGCGCAACCGTGCCACCAGCGCCGGCAGGTCTCCTGGGGGTACCAGAAAGCCGGTTTCCCCGTCCACCACCTGCTCGCCGGTGCCCCCCACATCGGTGGCAATCACCGCTTTGCCCATGGCCATTGCT
Source organism: Cyanobacteria bacterium UBA8156 (assembly GCA_003456125.1). Lineage (GTDB taxonomy): Bacteria > Cyanobacteriota > Cyanobacteriia > Pseudanabaenales > Pseudanabaenaceae > UBA8156. The sequence goes on from DMPD01000287.1 coordinate 1,663, forward strand.
TCCAAACACGCCAAGCTGGCGGCTTCTTGCCACGAGGGCAACACAAACACATCAAAACAATCCATCAGCGCCGCCAGGCGATCGGTATGCCCCACCAACTGGATAGGAACGGACAAATCGACGGCCAGGGCCTGCAATTCCGCTTTTTGGGGCCCTTCCCCCGCCACCACCAACCGCAACTGGGGGAACTCGGTGCAGAGCTGGGCACACGCTCGCACCAACCCATCCACCCCTTTTATCGGCACCAACCGGGCCGCCGTTCCCACCACAAATTCCACCCCAGCTCCCAAATGGCATTCCTCTCGCCAATGGGCGATCGCCGCCGGATCGGGTTGGGGGGTGGGCACCCCATTGGCAATCCAGTGCAGACGGGAGCCCGGAAAACCACAGGCAGTCAACCGGTTGTATTCCGCCCCACAGACGGTCACCACCCGGGCCCCCGTCCACCCAGCCAACCGCGCCGCCAACCAATAGCTCAAGTCTCGATCTACGGTGTGGTAGCCATGAACGGTCAACACCAACGGTACGGCCGGCAAACCCCAACGGAGCAAAATCAACAATTCGGCCGCCGCATGAACATGAATCAAGTCGATGGGTTCCTGCCGATGGAGCGATCGCACCTGTTGCCACAAACCGGTGACCCCGGGCAGGGGTTGCCGATCCCAGCGGGGGAAAGCCCAGTGCCGCACCCCCGGCACCGCCGTTAACTCCGCCAGACCACTCCCCATCGGTGCCAACAAAGAGAGGCGGTAGCGATCGCCCAGGCCGACCAGCAATTGCCGAACGTGGGTTTCGGTTCCCCCCCGTTCGGCATAGGGCAAGACATACAGTAGGTGGGACTTCACGGCGCGGTGGCCGCCACCACCAACAGGCGATCGGGTTGAATCAATTCCTGGGCCACCCGATTCACATCCGCCAGGGTCACGGCTTGGATACGTTCCGGGAGGCGGTAAAAATGCCCCGGCCCAAATCCGTAAAACGCATCCGCCAAAAACCCTTCGGCAAAATCCTCGGGATCGGCTAAGCCCACCGGAAATTGATTGAGCAGGGTACGCTTGGCGGCGGTCAATTCCGCGGCGGTAATGCCTCGGCTGGACACTTCCCGCAACAGGGCCACGGTGGCATCGATCGCCCGCTCCACATCCTTGGGATTGGTTTGCAGGTAAACCCCAAAATGCCCTTGTCCCTTCCCCGCCGTACTAAAGAAACTGTAGATGCCGTAGGTCAACCCTTGGCGATCGCGAATTTCCGTGCCCAGACGACTGGAGAGGGTATCGCCCCCCAACACCTGGTTCAGCACCTGGGCCGCCTCAAATCGGGGATCGATCCGGGCGATCGCCGGGCTGCCCAACAGCACAATGGCTTGGGTTTTACCGGTCAACAGCCGCCGAATTTTCTCCGAGCGGGGACGGTTGGCCAGGTCGGGATAGGTCAACGTCGGCTTGGGGCCCGTCGCCGACCAATCGGCAAAAATTTCCGTCAATAGGGACTTGACCGCCGCCGGCTCAAAATCCCCCACGATCGCTAGCCGGGTACTGTCCGGTCGGTAGTATTGCCGATAAAAGTTCACCAAATCCGTCCGGGTGAGGCTCTGCAACGAATCGGGGGTCACCATCACATGGTAGGGGTGCCCGGCAGGATACATTGCCTCTTGAAACGCCCGCACCGCTACCCGGTTCGGACTGTCCAGCTCGGACTTGAGGTTGACCAAGTCTTGGTTTTGGCTGCGGCGGAACTCTTCTTCAGGGAAAATGGCTTCCTGGAGCGCCGCCCCTAGCTGCCGCAACACCACGGGCAAATCTTGGGCGAGGGCCGCCCCACCAAAGCCGACGGCATCGCGACCGGGGCTAAATTGCAAGCTGGCTCCCCGCTCCTCCAACCGCCGGGCAAATTCCAAAGCCGTTTGGGACTGGGTGCCGCTGGTCAGGTTCCGGGCCGTCAATCGCGCCAACCCCGCTTTGGCCGCCGTATCAAAGCCGGTGCCGGCCTGCACATCTCCGGTAAAGGTCACCGTGGGTGTACTGCGATCGGGCCACAACCACACCTGCAAACCGTTTTTCAGGGTAAAGGCTTCCGGCTGCCGCAACGGCGGCAAGGCGCTGGGGGCAAAGGCACTGGCCGGTAGATACCGTTTCACCTCCTCAGGATCCACCGGCGTGCTGGGGGTGTAACTCTGGTGTTGCACGCTTTGGGCTTCGCCACCCCCGGCCGCCGTCAGTTCGCTGGGTTCAAAATAACCCACCACCCGGTTTTCCACCTTGAGGTATTGCTGGGCTACCCGCTGCACATCCGCCACCGTCACCCGCCGCAGGGCCGCTAAGTAGCGATCGCCCAATCGGTAGTCGCCTCCCACCGCCTGGTTGTAGCCCAGTTGCTGGGCCTGATTGTCAATGCTGCGGTTGTTGAGGATGTACCCCGCCTCAATTTGCTGCCGTACCCGGGCCAATTCCGCCGCGGTGATGCCCTTGGTTTGCACCGTAGTCAGTTCTTGTTCCAGCAGACTGCTTAATTCCGGCAACGCAACCCCTGGACTGGGGGTAGCGCTCACGTAATACCAGCCGGTACCGATCGCGTTGTAGGTGTAGCCGCTGGCGCGGGTCGCCTTCCCGGTTTGCACCAAACCCTGATAAAACCGTGAGTTCTTGCCCCCGCTGAGCACCCCATCCAACACATCCAACGCCGCCACGTCATCCCCGGCGATCGTGGGCAGATTCACATACACCATCTGCAAAAACGGCACACTCCCCGGTTCCCGCAACACCACCGGCTGGGCCTGGCCACGACCCGGAGCCGCCGGACTGGGCAATGGTACCAGGGGGGCTTGGGGCCGGGCGATCGCCCCAAACGTCTTTTTCACCTTGGCCAACAGCGCCTCGGTTTCAAAATTGCCCACCACCACCAGGGTGGCATTGTCTGGGCGATAGAACCGCCGGTAATAGTCCCGCACCTTGGCGGTAGTGTACTGCTCCACATCTGTCCGAAACCCAATCACCGGCCAACCGTAGGCGTTTTCGGGGTAAGCCGCCTTCATCACGGCCCGATACAAACGGGTGCCCGGATTGTTGTTGCTGCCATCGAGTTCCGACAACACCACGGTTTTTTCGCTAGCCAAGTCTTCGTCGCGGATCGCCGCATTCACCAGGCGATCGGCTTCCAGTTGCAAAAGGGCTTCCACCTTGTCGCTGGCGGCCGTCCCCACATAGGCGGTCATGTCGTAGCTGGTGAAGGCATTGGAGTTGCTGCCGAGGGCCGCAAACAAGCGTCCGAACTGAATGGGACGGCTCTCGGTGCCCTTAAACAACATGTGCTCCAGTTGGTGGGAAATGCCCGTGATGCCCGGCATTTCGTTGCGCGACCCCACCCGATACCAAACCTGTACCGCCGTCACCGGTGCCGTTTTCACTTCCTTGGTCAGCACCCGCAAACCGTTCTCCAGACGGGTTTCGCGCACATCCCGCACCAAAGAATTGGCGGCAGAGTTTGGGGGGGCACTATCGGTCCACCCCGGCAACGTCGGTAATACCACGATATTTCCTACCAAAACAGCAGTGAGCAACGCTGCCGTGAAGCGCATCCAAAATGTCCGCATAGGCCCCTGCGTTGATGTTTTCCTATTGTGCCCCATGCCCCAAGGTACCCCGATCTTGGACTGGGACATTTGACCGCCGCTGGGAATTTTGGGATCAAGATGGGGTGGTCTGCGATCGCATTTGCCGCATCAGGGTGGCCATTTCCAGGGCATTCATGGCGTAGCTCCATCCCAAGTTGCTTTTCACTCCTGCCCGCTCGAAGGCCTGTTGCATCGTGTCCACCGTCAACACGCCCAAAATTACCGGCGTCCCGGTTTGCAAGGCCACGGCCGCCAGTCCTTTGGCCGCCTCGGTTGCCACGTAGTCAAAGTGGGGGGTATCCCCGCGAATGATGGCCCCCAACGCAATCACGGCATCGTATTGGCCGGAAGCCGCCAGGGTGCGGGTCACCAACGGCAGTTCAAAACTACCGGGTACCCAGGCATAGTCTACCTGACTGGGGCGATCGCCATCCTCCAGACGTACTCCGTGGCGCTTGAGGGCATCTTGGCAGCCCGCCAACAACCGAGTGACGATCGCATCGTTGAATCGGGCGATGGCGATCGCCAGCCGCAGGTCTTGGGTATCGGTGAAATTTCCTTCAAACTGGAT
>DMPD01000070.1:0-3864 GCA_003456125.1 Cyanobacteria bacterium UBA8156
CAATCGGTTACCCCCTGGCGTCTCCCCCATCGCCCCGCCCCAATTTCGGCCGGCCGCTCCAGCATCCGCTCCCGGCATCCGCGCCAACCTGCGCTTCCGGGTGATTGTAGCTGCCCCCTCCGAATCGACGGCCCTGCGGGTGCGCGAGGTGGCCCCCAACGCCTTCCCCACCCGTCGCCAAGGACAGCTCTTTTTGCAAACCGGAGCCTTTAGCACCCGCGATCGCGCCAACGAGCAGGTGCAGGCCCTCCGTGCGGCCGGCTTCCAACCCATTGTCGAATCTCTGTAGAAATCCCCACTCTTGCCTGGGGGCGGTGCTCTCCCCCCGCCCAAAACAGGGTTTCATGACATCGCACTGGCTATACAAAGTGGAATGCACGCTTGCCCCCACGGCACGGGCTTAGAGATGCTATAGTAATCGGCTTGGGTTTAGGTAAAAGCATGGCACAGAATTGGGTGGGGGCGGATCTGTGGGTGACGGAATACATCACGCCGGTGGATGTGTACGCCCATGGGGTATCGCGGATTCTGGCATTCCAAAAGACGGCTTTCCAGGAAATGTATGTGGTGGAAAGTGAGTCCTACGGCAAGGCGTTGGTCTTGGATGGCAAGTGGCAGTCTTGCACCGGGGATGAATTTTTGTACCATGAGCCGTTGGTGCATCCGGCGGCGGTTCACCATGGCGCCCCCCGCCAAGTGTTGATTTTGGGTGGTGGCGAAGGGGCCACCACCCGCGAAGTGCTGCGGTGGCAAACCGTGGCCAAGGTGGTGATGGTAGACATCGATGGGGAAGTGGTGGAAGCCTGCCGGCAACATTTGGCGGAGATGCACTGCGGCTCCTTTGACGATCCGCGGTTTGAGTTGAAGGTGGGGGATGCCTTGGTGTATTTGGACGAAACCAAGGAAGATTGGGACATCGTGATTTCTGACCTCACCGATCCCATTGAAGAGGGACCTTCCTTCAAATTGTTCACCAAGGAGTATTTTGAACGGGTGCGCAACGTGTTGACCCCCGACGGGATTTTTGTGTTGCAGTCCGGTGCCGTATCCCCGGTCAATCTGCCGATCTATGCCCGTTTGGCCCACACCCTGCAATCGGTGTACCGCTATGTGCAGCCCTACATTACCTACGCTTCGACCTATGGGGCCCCCTGGGGTTTCCTGTTGGCGAGCGATCGCCCCTTGCCCGCGACGGTAGACCCCCAGGCGGTCGATCGCCTGTTGCAGGAAAAGGTGACCGGCTCCCTGAAAATGTTTGATGGGACGACCCTGCTGGGGTTGTTGCATCCACCGGCCCACATCCGTCGGGCGATCGCGGCGGCAACGGAGGTGTACACCGAAGCCCATCCGCCCAAGTTTTTTGGTAAGGGGATTTTGGGGTGATGACCACCACGATTTATTTGCAGGGGGTGCGGGCCTACGGTTACGTGGGTCTGCTGCCGGAAGAAAACGTGTTGGGCCAGTGGTTTGAAGTGGATGCCACCCTCGCGGTGGATTTTCAACGGGCTGCGGTCTCCGATGACATCAACGATACCTACGACTACCGCCAGGCGATCGCCGCGATCGAGACCACGATTCAAACCAGTACGTTTCAGTTGGTGGAGCGCTTGGCCGGGGAAATTGCCGCTCTCCTCTTGGCCGATGGGGGAGTGACCCAAGTTACGGTCAAGGTGAAGAAGTGGCCCCCCATCCCCAACTTTTTGGGGTCGGTGGCGGTGGAAATCACCCGCAGCAAAACCCGCCCCTGGCACGAATGATTCACGAATGATTATGGTGACCTCCGCAGCAGGTTGGCCAGCAGGTTGACCAAGGCGGTCAGTCCAAACAACACCAACGCCAAGTACATCAACGCGGCGATTTGCAACCCGTCGGCTTCGGCAAATTGGTTGGCCAATAGGGCAGCAATGGAACTGGCTGGCGCCCCCCAATCCAGGGAGATGCGCAAGCCGTTGCCGATGGTCATGGCCACCGCCATGGTTTCCCCCAGGGCACGACCCAGGGCCAAGGCGATCGCCCCGGTCAATCCCGGTAGGGCCGCCGGCAAAATCACCCGCCCCAAGGTCTGCCAGCGGCTGGCCCCCAAGGCCAAGGCTCCTTCCCGCAAAGCCGGTGAGACGGCAGCCAAAGCCTCCCGTGAGAGGGCAGCGGTGAGGGGCACCACGGCGATCGCCAGGGTGATGCCCGCCGCCAACAGACCGGGGCCCCGCACCGGCGTCCAGCCCTGCAAGAACGGAATCAGCACCAACAAACTCCACAACCCGCATACCACACTCGGCACCGCCGCCAACAATTCCACGGCGATCGCTAGGGCTTCCTGCAACCCCTTGGGCAACCAGGGCCAATCTTCCGTCAACAGAATGGCGGTGCCCAAGCCGGCGGGCCCGGCCAGCCCCAGGGCGATCGCCGAGGTGACCAGGGTTCCCCACACATGGGGCAAGGCACCGTACACATCCCGATTGGGGTTCCAATCCTGGCCCCACAGAAACCCAAGGCCAAATTCCTGGAGGGCCGGCACCGCTTGGTGGGCCACCTCCAGGGCGATCGCCCCCAGTACCGCCGGTACCAACAACCCCAGCAGGGTGACGATCGCAGAAAATCTATCCAGTCGCCGCAAACCTTTGGCTTTTGGGGGCATAATGGGCGCGAGGATTAGGGAACCGTCACCGTGACCCAGCGTACCGCCCGGCAGTGGGCCATCAACATCGTTCTAACCATTGTGACCGTCAGTTTTATGGGGTTGTCGTTGGCGCCCCTGGTATCGCAAATTTTAGCGCCGAAGACCCCCGCCGAACCCGCCGAATCTCCCGAAACCGCCGCCCAGAAAAAACGGCAGTCGGAAATCGACGGGTACGAAGCCGTGCTGCGCTCTGAACCCAACAACCAGTTTGCCCTGCGGCAATTGGTGGATTTGCGCCTCGAAGCCCGCGATGTGGCCGGTGCGATCGCCCCCCTGACCCGTCTGGCGGAACTCAATCCCAAGGAAACCCGTTACCGTTTGGAATTGGCGGGGGCCCACCTCTTCCTCAAGAACCAGGAGGCGGCGGCGAAGGAATTGCGGCAAGTCTTGGCGATCGAACCCGGCAATTTGCGGGCCCTCGAAAACCTGGTGCAAATTGAGCTGGGGTACAGCCGCCCTGAATCGGCGATCGGAGTGTTGGAGGATGCCCTGGCCGCCGCCGATACGGCCAACCAAGTGCAGCCCGATTCCGTAGATCGCACGTCGATCTCGCTGTTGTTGGCGGATTTGTATGCGTTTCTCCAGCGCTTTGACGAAGCCTTGGCCCTGTACGAGCAGGTGACCAAAGCCGATGCTCAGGATTTCCGGCCGGTGCTGGGCCAAGCCCAGGTGCGCCAAGCCCAGGGCCTGACCGCCGAAGCCGATACCCTCTTCAACCGGGCCCTGGAGCTCACCCCGGCCCGCTTCAAAGACGAAGTGCAGCAACGGATTGAAACCGCCCGCAAACCGCTGGAAACGCCAGCGCCGACCCCGCCGCAACCCTAATTTCCCACGCCGGTTCTTTAGCTCCTCCCCCAATTCCCCGCCTGGGGAGGGGTGGCAGGCACAGCGGAGTGGTACACACTTCTCAGAGAGCCACCCCTAGCCCCGCCCAAGGAGGGGCCCAAAGGCAACCAGGGGAGATGAGGAGGTATGGAGCAGGCTGGTTCCTGCTTGTGATCCCATCCCAAAAACCAACAAAAAACCGCCCAGGGGGCGGGTTGAGGGGGTATTGCCTAAAGCAAATTAGTCTTCGTAAATCCGGCACTCCGCGGCATCGGGGTTGTCATCGCAGTATTGTTGCAGCGAATTTTTCGGCTGCTCTTGCTTCTGGTGGGAGGCTTCGGCTTGCAGTTCTTCGACCGCAT
>DMPD01000070.1:4193-4979 GCA_003456125.1 Cyanobacteria bacterium UBA8156
GCAGTTCTTCGACCGCATCCCAGGCAGCGGCACATTCCTTCGAGCCTGTCCCGCTGACGTCGCAGACTTCGCGAGCGTTCTCCAGCTCTTCCTGAATTCGTTCTTGGATGGTCTCGCTCATAGGAATCCTTACTCAACTCTCTGCGATCTTAGCAAATGCCCTTCTACCGCCGTCCGTAGATTAGCTTAAGAAAATGGCCTGCCACAGGCTATCTCCCACGGCACCAAGCAACAACACGCCGCCGGCGATCGCGTTCTCTTGAAACATTTGACCGGCGGGGATGGGGCCCCCACCCCGCAGTTGTTGGTATTGGCGCCCCCAAAGCACCACGGCGATCGCCCAGGCTCCCCAGTAGGGCCAAACCAAGTCCAGTTCCCGGCCGACGATCCCCAACAAAGCGGCGGCGATCGCAAAACAAAGGCCAATGACCACGGGCGTGCGATCGCCAAAGAAGATGGCACTGGAACGGATACCCACCCGCACATCGTCTTCGCGATCGTTTAGGGCATAGATGGTGTCGAAACCCAGGGTCCACACCAACACCGCGGCGGCCAGTTCCCAGGCGGGTCGGGCAAGGTTTTGGGTGAGGGCGGCCCAGGGCACCAAGACGGCAAAACTCCAGGCGAGGGACAGCACCAGTTGGGGCACCGGGAAAAACCGTTTGCAGGCGGGGTAGAAGACAATGATGGGAATGGCGGCCAAACACAGGCCCAAACTGAGGGGTTGCAGGTAGGCGGCGGCCAAAAGGGCACACCCCCCGGCGATCGCCAGGACAACCACGCCGA
>DMPD01000021.1:0-599 GCA_003456125.1 Cyanobacteria bacterium UBA8156
ACCGTGATTGTGAAGGCAGGCGATCGGGGCAACGGAGGGGTGCTGCCGCGGGGGGAAGAGCGCACCGATGTGCGGCTGGAAATGCCCTTGACGGTAGAGCGGCGAGCCGGTGATGGGCCTGCTGTGAGAATCATTCCGCTGGGGGGGCTGAAGGAAATCGGCAAAAACACGTGGGTGTTTGAGATGGACGACGAAATCATGTTGTTGGATGGGGGGCTATCCTTCCCTGATGACAGCATGCCCGGGGTGAACATTGTGCTACCGAACATCACCTACCTGCGGGAGAACAAGGAAAAAATCAAGGGGATGATCGTCACCCACGGGCACGAGGATCACATTGGCGGCATTGCTTTTATGCTGAAGCAGTTTGAGATTCCCGTGATTCATGGGCCGCGGTTGGCCATGGCGTTGCTGGAAGACAAGCTGAAGGAAGCCGGGGTTTTGAACCGAACGGAGCTACGACGGGTGGCCCCCCGCGATGTGGTACGGGTAGGCAGCAAGTTTTTTGTTGAGTTCATTCGCAACACCCACTCGATGGCGGATAGTTTTACGGTGGCCATCAATTCACCGGCGGGGTTGGTGATTCATTCGGGGGATTT
>DMPD01000021.1:917-3917 GCA_003456125.1 Cyanobacteria bacterium UBA8156
TGGTGATTCATTCGGGGGATTTCAAAATTGACCATACGCCCGTGGACGGGGAGTTCTTCGATTTGCAGCGGGTGGCCGAGCTGGGGGCCCAAGGGGTGACCTGCTTGATCAGCGATTCCACCAATGCCGAAATTCCGGGGATTACGCCCTCGGAAATGACGGTGGGGCCGAACCTCGAACGGATTTTCGCGGGGGCACCGGGGCGGGTGATCGTGACCACCTTCGCTTCGTCGGTACACCGGGTAAACTTGATTCTGCGGGCGGCTGATAAGCTCGACAAGGTGGTCGGCGTGGTGGGCCGTTCGATGCTGAACGTGATCGCCCATGCCCGGTCCTTGGGCTACATCAAATGCCGGGACGATCTGTTTCAGCCTTTGGAGAAGTTGCGTCACTATCCCAAAAACCGCATTTTGATTCTCACAACGGGTTCCCAAGGGGAGCCGTTGTCGGCGCTGACCCGGATGTCCTACGGCAGTTTTCGGCAGGTGACGATCGAAGCAGGGGATACGGTGGTGTTTTCGGCCAATCCCATTCCGGGGAACACGATTCCGGTGGTGCGCACGATCGATCGCCTGATTGCGATGGGGGCCCATGTGGTTTACGGCAAAGACAAGGGTATCCACGTTTCGGGGCACGGGGCCCAAGAGGAACAAAAAACCTTGTTGGCGCTGACCCGACCCAAATTCTTTTTCCCGGCCCACGGTGAGTTGCGGATGTTGATGCAGCACGCCAAGATGGCAGAGGCGATGGGGGTGCCCAAGGAAAACATCGTGATTGCGGAAAACGGCGACGTGGTGGAAGTTTCCGATAAGGCGATTCAGATTGTGGATAAGGTGCCCTCGGGCGTTGAGTTGGTGGATACTTCCCGGGAAGGGGTGGTCAGCGGCGATGTGCTGCGCGATCGCCAGCAGTTGGCGGGGGATGGCTTCTTGACGATCGCCCTGTCGGTGGGCTTGGACGGAAAGTTGACGACCACGCCGGATTTGCAAACACCGGGGGTGGTGACGTCGATCCCACGGGCGGAGTTGTTGGCAGATGTGACCCGCACCATCGAAAGTGCGCTGAGCAATGCTTGGTCGGAGTTTGCGCGGCGGGTAGACGGCGGTCTGGAAGTGGATTGGGTGGGCATTCGCGGGCAGATCGAGCGGGATTTGCAGCGGATGTTACGGCAGAAAATCCAGAGTCGGCCGGGGTTGGTGCTGCTGTTGCAAACGCCGACGCCGCGAGCCAAGGCGGTGGCGGAAGAGGAAGCCACGCCGGCGGCTGGGAAACGGAAGCGCACGGCGGCTCTGTCCCGATAGTATGGGCGAAACCTTCTCGCCGATGGAGGCGGTGGCCCTCGAGTTGTTGGAGTGGCCCCGTCTCTGTCGTCAGGTGGCAGGCTTTGCCGCAACGGATTTGGGGCGCAAATCGCCGTTGCCGTTGGCTTTGACGCAAGCCGAAGCCGAGTACCTCACCCAGTTAACGGCGGAGGTGTGGGGGTTGCCGGAACTGCCGTGGGACGGGGTGGCGGATGTGGGGGAGGCGCTGCGACGGGCGGAAAAGCAGGGGGTGCTGAGTGCCGGCGAACTCTGGGCGATCGCCGCGACCCTAGCGGGGGCGCGGGCGATCCGCCGGGCGATCGACCAAGCTCCCCACGCGCCGTTGTTGCAACAATTGGTGGCGGAGTGTCGCACCTATCCCGACCTCGAGCGGGAGATTTACCATTGCTTGGATGAGGGGGGCACCGTCCGCGATCGCGCTTCCGAGAAACTGACGGAAATTCGGCTGGGGCTGCGACAAACCCGGGACGATATTTACAGCAAATTGCAGAACATCATCCAGGCCCAGGGGGCGGCACTCCAAGAAACGGTGATCACCCAACGGAGCGATCGCTATGTACTGGCGGTGAAGGCTTCCCACAAAGATCGGATTTTGGGGGTGGTGCACGACACTTCGGCCACCGGTCTGACGTTGTTTGTGGAGCCCCACAGTACGGTTCCCCTCAACAATCGACTGCGGCAGGCGGTCAAACTGGAGGAGCGGGAAATCGAGCGCATTTTGCGGGTGTTAAGCGCCAAGGTGGGGGAGGTGGTACCCGACCCCCAGGCCCTTGTGACCGTTTTGACAACGTTGGATTTGGCGACGGCGCGGGCGCGGTACAGCCGATGGGTAGACGGTGTGCCCGGCCAATGGGGCGGCGATCGCCTGGAATTGCGGCAGGTGCGGCATCCGCTGTTGGTGTGGCAGGAGCGGCAGGAGGGGGGGCAACCGGTGGTGGCGGTAGATTGTGTCACCGATCCCATCATCCGCGTGGTAGCCATTACGGGCCCCAATACCGGGGGCAAAACCGCCACCCTCAAAACCGTGGGTATTGTGACCTTGATGGCGCGGGCCGGTTTGTTTGTGCCGGCGCAATCTCCCGTCCGGTTGCCCTGGCTGGCTCCGGTATTGGCGGATATTGGCGACGAGCAGTCTCTGCAGCAAAATTTATCCACCTTTTCGGGTCACGTGCGGCGGATCGCCCAGATTTTGGGAGAACTCACCGAAAATGCCCTGGTGTTGTTGGATGAGGTGGGGGCCGGCACCGATCCTTCGGAGGGGAGTGCTTTGGCGATCGCCCTGTTGAACCATTTGGCGACGCGGGCCCGGCTGACGGTGGCCACCACCCACTACGGCGAACTCAAACTACTGAAATATCAAAACCCCCTGTTTGAGAATGCTTCCGTCGAATTTGATGAAGTCACGTTGTCGCCGACCTACCGCTTGCTGTGGGGGATTCCCGGTCGCTCCAACGCTTTGGCGATCGCCCGGCGCTTGGGGTTGACCGAATCGGTCTTGGCAAACGCCGCCCAACATTTGGGTTCCGGCTCCCAAGATGTGAATCGCCTCATTGCCGAATTGGAGAATCAACGCCGGGAACAACAACAGAAATTGGCGGAGGCGATCGCCCTGCACGGCGAAGCCGAGCGCTTGCATCGCGAGATTTCCCACAGAGCCGAACAACTGCGATCGCGCTAC
>DMPD01000022.1 GCA_003456125.1 Cyanobacteria bacterium UBA8156
GGGGCGAAAGGGGGGTGTGGGGTTCGACCATCGCCAAAAAGCTAGGACAACGGTACCATTTTGGCAGTTTTGGGGGACACGATGCCGCCTACCTTCCGGCGGGCCCGCCGCCTGCTGATTGCCCTCTTCCGGGACGATGAAAACGTCATGTTTTTGGCGGCGATCGAAGCCGTCTTGCGTTTGGTCGCCAAATTTTTGGCCGTGGGGATGGTGTTGGTCACCCTGATCTTGGTGTTCGATTTGGGACGCACCCTGCTCCAAGACTTCGTGAGTCCGCCCCAGGGGGGATTTTCCATGGAGACCTTGGCCATTTTCGGCCTATTCCTCAATGTTTTGATTGCCCTCGAAATCCTGGAAAACATTGGGGCCTACCTGCGTACCCACGCCGTCCAATTGGAATTGGTGGTGGCCACCTCCCTCACCGCCGTTGCCCGCAAAATCATCATCTTCGATAGCAAAAAGAGCAGCGGCAGCTTTGACCTGGGGGGGCTAGCCCTGGCCATTGTCGCCCTCGCCATCAGCTATTGGATCGTGCGCCACCTGAACCGTACCCCCCACCCCGCCAGTCCCCAAGATCCTGGCAAAGGGAAAGACGGGTGATAGAATACGGGCATATCCATACCGGTTAGATATAGCGAGGGCATCCATGACACCTTCTTTGATCAACTTCTTTTGGGGCTTGGGCTTTGGTGCTTTTGTCGTACTGTCTTTGGGGGTGGCCTTGGTCTACATCAGCCAAAAAGACAAGCTCGTCCGCCGGGGCTAGTCCCGGCCGGATCGTGCTCCACCGCGGCTAAAGTTACCAGAAGCGTGGGCACGATCCTTACCAGTCGGCTGTGGGCTGGCAGATATATGGGCTGGCAGATAAGAGAGTACCGCCTCAGGACGTCCAAAACCAGGAGCAGCCAAAACTGGGGACAAAAACTGGAAGCAAAAGCTGGGGATAGAAATCTTTGGGTCAAAACTTGGAGCCAAAATCCCAAGGGCAAAACCTAGGCGCAAATCGGCAAAAGCAATTCTGAGGACAGCATGATCAACATTGGCGGCAACCCACTCATGATTTTGTTGGCGATCGTCGCCGCGTTGGGGGGGGTGGGCCTCTACTTTGTCCGCAGCTTCAAGCCCCAGTTGGCCCGGGATCACGACATTTTTTTCTCGGCGATCGCCCTGGTGTACGGGATCATTTTGCTGGCGTTCAATTTTCGGATGGAGATCACCACGCAACTGGCGCAGGTGTTGGTGGTGAGCTTTGCGGGCTGGTTTGCCATTGAGTCTTTGACGCTGCGGCAACTGGTGGCGGATCAAGCCCGGCAGACCGGGCGCAACTTGCCGGACATAGAGCCCGATTTTGGCCCCGGTGGCAATGATTCCGGGCGTTTTGTCGATCGCTATGGGGAGCGGGAGGCAGAGCGCTATGGGCGCTACGAACCCGATGGCGACCTGCGGGCAGAACTGGATGGGGAACGGGTACCGACAACCCGCCGCTCCATCGGGGTGTCGCGCCGGATGCGGGGGATTCCCGAGGAGGTGCCCGCGGAATTGGGAGATGGACGAGCGAGTCGTCGATCTCGGAGGACTCGGGGCGATCGCGATCGCTTTGAAGAGGACGAGGAGCGTGGTACACCAGAGTCGGGTTGGGAAAGCAGCGACGATGTTTTGGCAAACGGGGTCGAATCGGGCTTAGACCGCGAAAACGTGATTGAAATTGACGATCGCGACATCCAGCCCCTCGAGCGGCGATCGCGGAGTCGAGGTCAAGAGGGCCGAAGCAGTGTCGATCGCAGTTCGCGCCGCCGTCGCCGAGAATCGTCAGAAAGTCTGTAATTTTGGTCATCTGGGAAGCAGGATAGACAGAGGATAGAGCCCCACAGGTTATGGGAGGAAATTAGCCGCCAATCCAAGTTCTGGGTACATTGCTTGCGAAGCCCGCCCGAATTCATCGAATTAACGGACAAAAACCGTGGCCGACTGCGTTAACCCCAACTGTCCCCGTCCCGAAAACCGTGCAGAAGACGCACTGTGTCGGGCTTGTGGCAGCAAACTAGCCCTCAAGGATCGGTACTTGGTGAGTCGTCCTTTGGGCAAAGGCGGGTTTGGGGCTACCTTTCTGGCGGTGAATTCGACGTTGCCGGGGCAACCCCCCTGCGTCATCAAACAGTTGCGCCCCAACTCGCAAGCGCCGACTATCCTGAAGATGGCACGGGAGTTGTTTGAGCGGGAAGCCTTTACCCTCGGCAAAATCGGCAACCATCCCCAAATTCCGCAGTTGCTGGATTATTTTGAGGAGGGGGACAATTTTTACCTCATTCAAGAGTATGTAGAAGGGGAGACCCTGAAACAGGAATTCGAGCGTCGGCGGCAGTTCACCGAAGACGAAGTACGGCAACTGCTGATGGAGTTGTTGCCGGCGTTGGGGTTTATCCACGAAAACGGGGTCATTCACCGGGATGTGAAGCCGGCCAACATCATTCGGCGCAAGATTGACGATCGCTTGGTGTTGATTGATTTTGGGGCGGTATCCACCCAGATGAACCGAGCGACCCCTGTGGCAGACGAGGACGATCCCGGTGGGCTGTTGACCAACTTTGCGATCGGGACACCGGGGTTTGCGCCCCCCGAACAAATGGCGATGCGACCGGTTTACTCCAGCGACATTTACGCCACCGCCATGACGTGCCTGTATTTGATGACCGGGCGATCGCCCAAGGATTTCGGGCACGATCCCTACACGGGGGAAGTGAATTGGCGCAGCCAGGTGCAATTATCGCCGGGATTAACCGCCATCTTTGAGAAGATGCTGCATCCTTCCACCACGTTGCGGTACCGGAGTGCCGAGGAGGCGCTCCGAGCCCTAGAAGCCCTCAGCGCCGAGCCGGTTTCCTCCTCAAACCGTACGGCCGCCAACACCATGGAAGGCAACATCGGGCGGGCAGATGTGCAGCCGGGGGCCGGGCGATCGCGCATTCAAGCCCGGTCGTTGCCGGGGGGGGGGCTAGCTCCCCAAAGTGGTCGGAGCAGCGACATGACCTTGGGGGGAACCCGTGGCAATGTCTCCAAAGAATTGAAAGGCGGGCGACGCATTTTGGCGGATTTCAAGGCGGGCAAGCGAAATTTTGCCAGCCAGGATTTTTCCAAAATTTCGTTGGCGGGGGCGGTTTTGCCGGGCATTGTGTTGAGCCGCTCCAAGTTGGTGGAATCGGATTTTTGCCATGCGGATTTGACAGGGGCGAGTTTTCAGGGGGCTCTGATGACTTCGGCGAAGTTCAGTGGGGCTTCGTTGCGGCTGGCGAAGATGCAGCGGGCGGTGGTGGTGAAGGGGGATTTTGGCAAGGCTTCGTTGGAGCGGGCCGATTTACGGGAAGCCAATTTGCAGCAGGCCTATTTGGGCATGGCCGACCTCAGCAATGCCGATTTGAGTGAGGCCAATTTGCGGGGGGCCTACCTCATCAATGCCAATTTGCGGGGGGCCAACCTCTGCGGGGCCGATCTCAAGGGGGCCAAGGTGACAGAAGAGCAGTTGGCCGGTGCCAAGACCAACTGGTCAACCATTCGTCCCGATGGCAGCAAGCGGTTGTTTTAGCCGGACACCTCGCAAAATGGGTCGCTGGGGCACCGCCCCCATCCCGGGTTCTCAGCCATACGGGCACTCCATGGCATGACTGGCTGTTGGTATGAATCGGTGTAGCCGTTGTCTATTTGGTTGGGGCAAGTTTCGGCTTCCATACCGCGGCGCTTCCCCCTCGCCTACTTTGGGAAAGCGGCGGGGCAGGAGATCGAGAGTGTTTTTATCAGCCTCTCTGCTGCCATCACCGGGTTTTAGAAACCGCCGC
>DMPD01000215.1 GCA_003456125.1 Cyanobacteria bacterium UBA8156
CATTCTTGCGGCGGCAAAAGCCGGATTCCACCAACGCAAAGCCGGCATTCATGAAAAATACCAAGAAAGCCGCGACGGCGACCCACAAGGTATCTAAGGCGACCTTGAGTTCCCCGAATTTGTCCTCGGTGGGGGCATCTTGGGCGATCGCCGCGTAGCTCCAAAACAGGCCAATAATGGCAGCTAGAGGCAAACAGGTCTGCCAATTGATGGACTGGCGTTGCCGTTGTTTTCTTCTCAATCGGTGAATAAACACGTTTGGTTGCTGTGGTTGTGACAAGGTGGACACCCTACGCCTTGCCCCGCCCTCTCCCGCAGGTTCACTCGGTCGAATTGGCAGGAAAACGTCGCTGGGGTCGGAGGTTCAAACCCTCTCCTGACCTTTCTTGGCGCCCTTTTCAAACCTTCCTCAGAGCCACTTGGGGGATGGGTGGGAGACTTAGCGTAAGTTTTGCTTTATCTTTGGTATCGAACCAGACTTATCCGCAAGGCTTTGTATCCAAATGCACATTTTTGCTTGAGGCAGAATAGAAAGGATGATCCGGCTCATGCTTGATCCAGCATTGAGGAATCCAGAAGGCGGGTATGGTAGTAGCAGCAACGGCAGAGACGGGAGCGCAGTTGGCCGCTTTGGCCCAGACGGCGGCCAAAGGGTTGGGCATTCTCAAGTTTGATGTGGGGGGCTCCCTGGCGGACGAATCCGATGCCCGGGTGGAGCGAGGCGTGCCCAAGCAGGTTTCGGCGGCCAACAGCGCGGCGGTGACGGTACGGGTGTGGGGCGATCGAGGCACGGTGGGGGTGACCTCCACCACGGACTTGACCCCCACGGGGTTGACCCAAGCCCTGGTCATGGCCCGCGATGTCAGCGCCTTTGGCAATGCCGAGCGGGTTCCCGATTTCAGTCCGTTGGCCCAGGCAACGATGCCCCCTGTCCCCGACCAAACGGGAGACCCGGTGCCGGTGGGTCAATTGGTCGAAACGCTGTTGCAGGCGGAAAAAGAGTTGTTGGCGGCCCATCCGGCGATCGCGGGGGTACCCTACAACGGCTTGAGTCAGGGCCGCCGTACCCGCTTTTACTTCAATAGCGAGGGGGCCCACCGCACCGAAGAAACGTTCTCGAATTCGATTTACCTCTACAGCCGGACGGAAGAGGCAGACAAGCGCCCCCGCAGTGCTGGGGCCTACCGAGTGGCCCGGGATTTTGCGAATTTGGACGTGGCGGGGTGCATCCGCGAGGCGGCGGAAAAGACGATCGCCCATCTCAACTACACCAAAGTCCCTTCGGGCAAATACTTGGTGGCGTTTTCGCCGGAGGCTTTCCTGAGTTTGCTCTACGCTTTTGCCAACATTTTCAATGCCCAGAGTGTGTTGGACAAACTGAGTTTGTCGAACGAGGATTCGTTGGGTAAGGCGTTGGCGCCCGCATTTTTTACGTTGATGGACAACGAGTTGCATCCCGGCAACCCCACGATTTCGGGGTTTGATGGCGAAGGTACGCCCACCCAATCGCTGCCCCTGATCGAAAACGGGGTGTTGACCCATTTCCTTCACAGTTCGGTGACGGCCAAACATTTCCAAGCGGCCCCGACGGGCCATGGCCGCCTGGGGGCAAAAGTGGGCGTGTCGCCGAATTTCTTCTGTGTAACTCCCGGCCCGGAACCGGCGTTCGAGTTGACCACGGTCGAAAATGCCATCTATATCGATGAACTGAATGCCCTCCATGCGGGAGTGCAGGCTTCCCAAGGCTCGTTCTCGTTGCCTTTGGATGGGTGGTGGTACCGCCACGGCGAACGGGTCAGCATTGAGGCGGCGACGGTGGCGGGGGATATGTTGACGTTGTTGCAGTCTCTGGTGGCGGTGGGCACGACGGTGAAGGTGACGCCCCGCGGGGTATCGCCGGTGGTGTGGGTGGACGATCTGGCGATTACGGCGGAATGAATTCTTTCCGGAGGCTGAATTGGGCGGAACTCCGGCGGGAGTGGCGGGATGCCGATTGGCTGTTGCTGCTGCTGCCCGTTGGGTTGACGATCTGGGGCGCTCTGGCGATCCGCAGCGTGCAATACCATTTGCCCTGGAGCGATTGGGGACAGCATTTGGTGACGGGGGCGGTGGGTCTGGCTCTGGCGCTGATGTTGGCTCGGTTCCCCTACGAGCGCTGGCAACGCTACCATTGGGCCCTCTACGGTCTGGCCAATCTGTTGTTGGTGGCGGTGTTGTTCATCGGCACCACGGCCCTCGGTGCCCAACGCTGGATTCCGGTTTTTGGCTTTAATATCCAGCCCTCGGAGTTTGCCAAGTTCTCGTTGGTGTTGTCGTTGGCGGCGGTGTTGCAGGGACAGCCGGTGCGCCACCCCATCGATCTGATCCGCGTGGTGCCGGCGTTGATCCTCCCCTGCTTTTTGGTGCTGCTGCAACCCAACCTGGGCACTACCCTCGTGTTTGTGGCGATCGCCGTAGGTATGCTCTACTGGGCCGGTGCCAAACTGGGCTGGCTCATCCTCTTGCTCTCCCCCCTCCTGTCGACCATTGCCTTTAACCTCTCGTTGCCGCTGTGGGGT
>DMPD01000291.1 GCA_003456125.1 Cyanobacteria bacterium UBA8156
ATTGCCAAGATGGAGGCGGGCAAGATTGAGTGGCGGATGGGGTGGGTAGCGGTGCCGGAGCTTTGCACCCAGGCGATCGCCGCGACTTCGGCCCTCGTGGAGGCCAAAGGGTTGCCGGTGGTGGCAGAGTTCCCGGAAAATTGTCCCCAGATCTGGGGCGATCGCGATCGATTGGTACAGGTATTGGTCAACCTCTTGAGCAACGCCATCAAGTTTACGGAGGTGGGGCAGATTACCTGTCGGGTGCAGGAGGCCTCCCAAGGGATCCAAATTGCGGTGGTGGATACGGGGGAGGGCATTGCCCCGGCGGATTGCGCCCGCATTTTTGAGAAATTCGAGCAGGTGCAGACCGTGCAAGCCGGGAAACCCAAGGGCACGGGCCTGGGACTGCCCATCTGCCGGCAAATCATCGAGCACCACGGCGGTCAAATTTGGGTGGAGAGTACGGTGGGCCAGGGCAGTACATTTTGGGTGGCGTTGCCGCTGCCGGAAGCATCATGAATACCATCGAGACGGACAAACTGTACCAGGGGGCGATCGACACCCTCCAGGAAGCCTTCTTTGCGGTGGATCGCCAGGGCTGTTTGCTCTTTTGGAACCAACGGTTTGCGGTCGTGATGGGGGATCCCCCCCTCTTGCAGCCGGGGGTGGCTCTCCTGGAGATTTGGCAACCGGTAGGCGATCGCCCGAATGTGGCGGAATTTGTCGAACGGGGATGGCAAGACGGAGTGACCACGACGGAAACCTACGACCTGGATTGGGTGTTGTACCAGTGGCATGGTCAGGTGTGGGGCGGCGATCGGCTGGCGGTGCTGGGTCGAGATTTATCGCCGTTGCGGCGAGCCGAGGAAGCCTGGCGGTTGGCTCTGGCCGAAGCGTTGGGGATCACGGCGATTTTGGACAATTTGGCGGATGGGTTGATGGTGGTGGATAGCCAGGGCTGGATTGCCCGCTACAACCAAGCACTGTTGCGGATGGTGGGGCGCACGGATGCCTTGCCCCCGGGCGATGACGTATCCAGTTTGCCGATCGCCGGCTTGACGACGCTGATTGCCCAGGTGGAGCAGCACCCCGATCGCACTTTAACGATGGAAGTGGTCTTGCCGGAGCAGCGGGTGGGTCAGGCGGTCGCTTCTTCGGTCTATCGCAAGGGGTTGGGGGCGGTTAGCGAGATGCGAGTGGGCACGGCGGTTTTGATTCGGGACATCACCCACGAGCGGGAAGTGCTGCAAATGAAGGCGGAGTTTCTCTCGACGGTGGCCCACGAGTTGCGCACGCCGTTGGCTTCGGTATTGGGGTTTGCGTCCCTGGTGCGCGATCGCCTGGTGGAGTCGGTCTGGCCGCTGTTGCCCCCATCCCATCACAAGTTGCAGACCAAAATCGAGCAAAACCTGGCGGTGGTGATGGCAGAGGCGGAGCGGTTGGCAGCGTTGGTGGACGATGTGCTGGACGAAGCCAAAATGACGGTGGGCAAGTTCGCCTGGCAGATGGAAACCCTGGATCTCAGCGAAGTGCTGGATCGGGCGATCGCCGCGACCACTTCGCTGTTTGAACATCGCCCCCTCCTCCTCCAAACCGATGTGGCCCCGGATTTGGGGACCCTCACGGGCGATCGCAACCGCTTGATCCAGGTAGTGGTGAACCTGATCGGCAATGCGGTGAAGTTTACGCCGGCGGGGAGCATCACCTGTCGGGCCTACCGAAAAGGGGAGCGGGCGATCGTGGAAATTATCGATACGGGCATCGGCATTGCTCCCGAAAACTGTGCCCGCATCTTTGAAAAATTTGAACAGGTGGGCGGGGGCACCACCAAGGGTACCGGTCTGGGGTTGGCCATCTGCAAACACATCGTGGAGCACCATGGCGGCGAAATTTGGGTCACCAGCCGCCTCGGCGAAGGCAGTACGTTTGCCTTCGCTTTGCCCTATCCCAACTGCGCCGCCAAGTAATCCAACAGGGGGCGATCGCCGCGAAACCAGCCGTTGCCCAGGGCCAAATCGGCAAAATCCGCCGTTAGCCGCCGCAGGGTGCGGGCAGTGCCGGGGAAAGCCCCCCACAGACACAACTCGTGGGGAGAGGTCTGCTGGGCGGCCTGCCACGCCGCGGTGGGATCGCGAGCAATCCCCAGTTTCAGCAGGTTGACGGATGCCGCCTGCAACACGTACACCTGGGAGGGGGGCCGCCGCACCGTCGTGCGCTCGGTTCCTACCCACACCGGTACATTGTCGGCGGGGTCAACGGGCAACCCAGGAGGGCCCCGCTGGGCCAGGGTGAGGGCTTGGGGCAGGGGCCCCTTCACGGCAAAGGGATTTTCGACAAAGCTCGGGGCCGGGTGCGATCGCCAGGTGGCCTGCGCCACCACAAACCCGGCCTTTTCACATTGGGATAGCACCCAATCTTCGGGCAATGGCCGCATCCAGATCGCGGCGCGGCCCTGGCCCAACACCGTCACCAACCAGCCGTAGGGGAGGGCCGGCACCACCTCCGCAAACCGTTGGCCGTCCCAACCCGAATGCCACTGCTGCGGCGGGAACCGCACCTCAGTCCCCCAAATACCCCGGCAACACCCCTTCGTACCGCTCCCGCAGCTCCGCCACCGGTGCCTGCAAAGTTGTCGCCGTACCGCAAACCACCGTCAGGGAGTCGCCCCCCACTTCCCCCAACCGTTGCCAGGATACGGCTTGGGTAGCCAGATGCTTTTCCCAGTTATCACAATGGGCCGCCCCGATCGCCAAAACAATGCAACCGGGCCCCTCCCCAAACAATTGCTGGGCCAAAGCCACCGCCGAGACCGCCGCCGGGAGATGCACCGTGGCCCCCACCCCACTGGCGATCGCAAATTCCGCCAGCAGGATCGCCACCCCCCCTTCGCTGCGATCGCGGGCCCCCGTCGCCCACCCCTGGACAATGGCTTCTCGACAAAGAGCTTGTACAGCACGCTCCTCGGCAAAATCCACCGGCACCGGCCGGCCGGTCACTTCCCCCAACACCCACGCCAAATACTCCGAAGCCCCCAACGTGCGGCGATCGCCCCCCACGACATAGACCGTATCCCCCGGTTGCCAGCGCCCCCCCACGGTTTGGCGCACATCCTCCACCAAACCCACCATGCCAATCACCGGCGTGGGGTAAATGGGCTGAGCATTGCCCTCCCCATCCAACTTTTCGTTGTAGAGCGAGACGTTGCCCCCCGTCACCGGCGTATCCAACTCCCGACAGGCTTCGGCAATCCCCCGACACGCCTCGTGCAATTGCCAGTACCCCACCGGCTTTTCCGGACTGGCAAAATTCAGGTTGTCCGTCACCGCCAACGGCAGAGCCCCCACACAGGAAAGGTTCCGGGCCGCCTCCGCCACCGCCAACTTGGCTCCTTCATAGGGATCGAGATACACATAGCGACCGTTGGCATCCACCGTCGCCGCCAAACCCACCAAACTGGGGGGAGGGGCGGGCGGCAACTCCACCCCGATCGCCGTGGGCTGGGGTCGCAACCGGATCACGGCCGCCTCGCCACCGGGACCCAACACCGTGTTGTTTTGCACCTGGGAATCGTACTGCCGGTAAATCCAAGCCTTGGAAGCAATGGACGGATTTTGCAACAACCGCTGCCACGCCGTCTGGGGAGCGGGCAACGGGCGATCGGCCAAAGCAGCTTCCGACCAAGCCCATGCCGTTTGGACATATTCCGGCGTGTCCGGCAGCGATCGCACATAGACCGGGGTATCCTCCGCCAAGGCCCGGGCCGGCACCCGGGCCGCCACCTCCCCCCGCCACAAAATGGTGAC
>DMPD01000209.1 GCA_003456125.1 Cyanobacteria bacterium UBA8156
ACACGACGCTCTTCCGATCTTGGCAACACATTACGAACGGGGGCGGATACGGTTCCACGGCGGCCTTGACCTGTGGGTCACCGATGTTTTGAATTTGGGGGTGTCGCCGGCCCAATTGCTGGCGTTGCTCAAGGCAAAATTCTTGGCAGGGGGCGGCCACCTCGCCGAGTTTGCGCCCTTGGGCGAGGCGGTGGTGCACCGGCGGAATGTCACGGCCCGGTTTGGGCCAGAGCGCATCGCGGCGCGGCTGTTGGTGGATGCCATGGGTCACTTTTCCCCGATCGCCCGTCAAGCCCGCCGGGGCGATCGCCCGGACAGCGTGTGTTTGGTATTGGGGGGCTGTGCCGCAGGGTTACCGGCTTGGGATTGGGGAGATGTCATCGCCACCTTGGGGCCCATCACCGACGGTCTGCAATACTTTTGGGAAGCCTTTCCGGCCCAAGACGGCCGCACCACCTATCTCTTTACCTACGCCGATACCCATCCCGCCCGGCCTACCTTTACCCAGTTGTGGCAGCACTACGCCGAGACCGTACCGGTGTACCAAGCAACCGACCCGGCCGCCATCCAAATGAAACGATTGCTGTTTGGCTTTTTCCCGTCCTACCGCCGCAGTCCGTTAACCTATCCTTGGGGCCGGGTGGTGGCGATCGGCGACAGCAGCGGCCAACAATCCCCCCTCAGTTTCGGCGGCTTTGGGGCCATGGTGCGCCATTTGCCCCGGTTGGTGACGGCCCTCGATGAATTGCTGCGGGCGGATGCCCTCACCCCCCAGGACTTGGCTTTGGTGCAACCCTACCAGCCCGGCTTGGCCACCACCTGGTTGTTTAACCGCACCATGACGGTGCCCCCCCACGCCCATTGG
Organism: Cyanobacteria bacterium UBA8156; assembly: GCA_003456125.1. GTDB lineage: Bacteria > Cyanobacteriota > Cyanobacteriia > Pseudanabaenales > Pseudanabaenaceae > UBA8156. The sequence goes on from DMPD01000209.1 coordinate 866, forward strand.
CACCCCCAACAGGTGAACCGTACCCTGTCGGCGGCCTTTGCCGCTTTGGCAGCGGGGGGCGATCGCCGATTGCAACCCTTTTTGCAAGATGTGGTGCAGTGGGGGCCCCTCACCGCCACCCTGGCCACCATGGCCTGGCAAAATCCGGGTCTGGTGGCCCAAACCATCCACCAGGTCGGCCCCGTTGCTTTGACGAGCTGGTTGGGCCATTACCTGGCCTTGGGGGGCTACAACCTCCTCGATCGCCTGAGCCAGAACCTACCGGCTTTTCAAGACCCCACCAACGTCTACGGCCACCTGTGGCAAGCCGCTTGGCGCTACGGTTCCGGTCGGGATGGGGTTACCCCTCAAACGTATCGGCCACAATCACACTCTGGATAAACCCGGTTTTTTCCATGGTGTCCAACACCATCTCCTGCGGGGCGATCGCATACAAATCGGCCGCGGCACCCATCTTCTGCTTGGCAAAAATCAACACCCGCAGGCCAGCGCTGGCCATGTATTCCAGCTTGTCCAAAAACAACACCAGCTTTTCGGTATTGGCCGTATCGATCGCATCGATCGCTTCCTTAAACGCCGGCGCACTGCTGCCATCGAGGTCGCCCACCAAGGTCACCTTGGCCACTTTGCCGTCCATCTCGGTCGAAACTTGAAATGCCATAACTGCTCCTTGCTTTTGCTCTTTATCTTTAGCTGTTCTCTTGCTGTTCTTTGGCCTTGGTTGCCCCGGGGGATTTCCCTGGAACCTATGGATCGCGCAGCAATGGTTTACTTGGCCAGCAACACCACCACCGAGCGATCGCCCAGCAGAATGCCCTGTTGATTTTCCAGGCGTGGCTCCGTCCCCGGTGCCCACACGTTGTCGGGAACCGGGGCCCCCGTATTGGCAAACACGTGCCATTGGGTGCCCGCCGGCGGCTGGGGCAACTCAAACCAATGGGCCTGCCAATGGCTGTTGGCCGCGACGTAAATCGTGTTGTCCGTAACCGTCCCCTGCTTGGCGTGGCGACCGCACAACAGAAAGGCGATCGTCCGGGTTTCCGCCGACCAATCGGCGTACCAGGCCTTGGTGCCGTGCCACGAAATATCCGGCAAACCGCTGCCCACATAGTCGCGGTTGCGAAAATGTCCCGTGTTCCGCAACACGGGATGGGCATTCCGAAAGGCGATCGCATGGCGACAAAACTCAAACAGATGATTGTTTTGCTCCAGCAAGCCCCAGTCCAACCAGTTCAACTCACTATCGTGACAGTACGTATTGTTGTTGCCGTACTGGGTGCGACCCATTTCATCGCCCATCAAAATCATGGGCACCCCCTGACTCACCAACAACAAAATCAGCGCATTCTGAATTTGTCGGAATCGCAAAGCCTGAATGCCCAGATTGTCGGTTTCGCCCTCCCAACCGCAGTTCCAACTGTCGTTGTCGTTGCTGCCGTCGTTGTTGTTCTCGCCGTTGGCTTCGTTGTGCTTGTGGTTGTACGACACCAAATCCCGCAACGTGAACCCGTCGTGGGCCGTAATGAAATTGATGGAGGTGGCTGGCACCCGCCCCGAGGCGGCGTACAAATGGGGAGAACCCTGCACACACTGGGCCAGGGATCCCACCTGACCGCTATCTCCCTTCAGGAACTTGCGCAGGGTATCGCGGTATTTGCCGTTCCATTCCGCCCAGCGCCCGAAGGCTGGAAACGAACCCACTTGGTACAAACCGCCCGCATCCCAAGCCTCCGCAATCAACTTGCACTTGGCCAAAATGGGATCGAACGCCAAAGCCTCCAACAACGGCGGATTGGCGAGGGGAAATCCCCAGGGATCGCGACCCAAGATGGAAGCCAGATCAAACCGGAAGCCGTCAATGTGATACTCCGAAGCCCAATACCGCAGGCAATCCAGCACCATATCCCGCACGATCGGGTTGTTGCAGTTCAGGGTGTTGCCGCAACCGCTGAAATTGAAGTAGTACCCCTCCGGCGTGAGCATGTAGTAGGTGCGGTTGTCCAGACCCCGATAGGAAATCACCGGCCCGTACTCGTTGCCTTCGGCGGTATGGTTGAACACCACATCCAAAATCACCTCAATGCCGTTCCGGTGCAATTCCTTCACCATGGCTTTGAGTTCATCGACTTGCATGCCCAACTTGCCGGTGGCGGCATACCCAGCCTTCGGGGCAAAGAAACCCACCGTGCTGTAGCCCCAGTAATTCACCAACAATTGATCGGGATTTTGGGGATTGGGCCGACTGTTCTCAAACTCATCAAACTCAAAAACGGGCATCAATTCGATCGCATTGACCCCCAATTCCTTGAGGTACGGAATTTTGTCCCGCAACCCGGCAAAGGTACCCCGTCGCGATTCCTTCACCCCCGACGACGCATGTCGGGTGAAACTCCGCACATGCATCTCGTAGATAATTTGATCTTCCGGCGGAATCTCCAGCGGGCGATCGTCTTCCCAGTCAAAATCATCAAAGGCAATGCGGGCCCGATGGTGGTACACATCCTCCCAATCCGGGGTTTGCCCCCACACATCCCGCCCCCCAATCACCTTGGCGTAGGGATCGAGCAAAATGTGCTGGCGATCGAACCGGTGAATGGCGGGCTGCCCCCGCTCTGCAGCGGGAAACGGTGCTTCCATCCGATACCCGTATTCCAGGTTTTCGTAGTCTAGGGCAAACACCACCATGTTGAACACGTTGCCAATCCGAAACTCATCCGGGAAAGGAATTTCGGCAAAGGGTTCCTTGGCATGCTTTTCAAACAACACCAACGTGCAAGCCGTGGCATAGCTGGAAAAAACCGAGAAGTTCACACCCCCCGGTACCAGCGAGGCGCCAAACGGCTCCGGCCGCCCCCGTCGCAGCTTGAATTTCCCGTCGGAGGAGGTGTGGGTTGGATGGATATCAATGCGGGAAAGGATGTCCACCGGTTAACCCTCCTGCAAAAATTGCAACCCTTCGGCCACGGTGCCCCGGGCGGCAAAAAAGTCTAAAAAGCCGGTGATGGACATGGTGTCGGCAATCTCTTCCGACAATCCCACCAACACCAACTTGCCGTCTTTGGCGGCAACCTGTCGGTACAGCGACAACAGGGCCCGCAGCCCCGCACTGGACATGTAGGGCACGCCGGTCATGTCCATCAACACTTTGCTGCCGGGTGTCACCAACGGCAACACCGTTTCTTGCACCTGGGGTGCGGTACTGGCATCCACATCCCCGCTAAGGGATACCACCGTGATGCCATCCGTGGTTTCGGTTCGGATTTCCATAGCCCTGCTCTCACAACAACCAACCCAACATTTTCAGCCCCCCAGACCGCGACCGAAGTAGTCGCTTCCGGTGACTTCATTTCCTTTACACCCATCCCCAGCCATCTCACGGGAATGCCCGTATGGCTGAGCACCGGGGACAGAGACACTGCCCCTGCAACCCGGTTTGCGAAGTTGCCTTAAGCCGTGGGCACAAGGGTCACTTTGACCGTCACCCGCTCTTTGGTGTCGGGCAGTTTTACGGTCAGTGCGGCCGCGTCGTAGTTGTCATAGGGCTGACCGTCGATTTCGCAGGCCCCGATGGTGACGCTGCCGGCCGGCAAGATGTCTGGCGAGACCCGCAACAGGTTCCGCTTGAAGGCGCCGGGCAACGGTTTGAAGTAGAAGTCCATCGGTTGTTTGGTCACCAACAAATTGGTGTACACCGCCGCCAAATAGCACAACTCAAAGGAGTGATAGCCGCTCATGGAGTGACTGCCCTTCAGCCGCTCGGTGCCCATCAAAAAGGGAATGCCGTTGGCCAACACGTTGAAGTACACTGCACCGTCGTCGTGATCCAAGAAGAAAGCATTGTAGAAGGCGGCCGATTCCTGGGCCAGGCGGCGATACTCTTCTTTGCCCAAAATGCCCGCCAAGATGTAGTAGGCCAAAATTGCCTGCTCCTGTTGCCACCAGGCTTTGCGATCGTGCCACACGTAGCGATGGTACTTCTGACCGGGCTCCAACATCCGCTCGACCACATCGTACCAACCGCCCCGCTGCAGGTCGCTGCCGACGGCGGGCATCACTTCGGCAATCTTTTCCGCCAGCTCCCGATAGTTGTCCTTGGCTTTGAGGGAGTGCATCCGCATCAAGTTCCAGGAAATTTTCAGGTTGTGTCCGACCACCGCCCGGTTCATTTGCCAACCCCATTCTTGGTCGTGGCTCCAGTCGGTGAAGAATTTCTCTTGCACGAAGGGGCTGTGGTCGTAGTCCGGGAAATACTTGGCGATCGTGTCGAAGGTGTATTCCAAGAATTTGGCGTAGCGTTCTTCGCCGGTGGCCAAATACAAATTGATCAGGTAGGCGGGGGCGTGATCGCCGACGGAGTTCCAGTTTTTCTTGCCCCGGTTCCGCTCGGGCAAGGTGCTGCTGGTGGCGCTGAGGGTGATGGGATCGAGGTGGGAGAAGTAGCCGCCCTGCTCCTTATCCAAGAAAAAGCGATCAAACAAATCTACAGTTTTTTCCGCGTCCCGCAAAATGCTGGGTTCGCCGGTGATCCGGTAGGTTTGAATCGGGCCCGCCAAGGCGTAAATCTGTTCGTAGGCGGGAATCCCATCAAAATCATCCCCAAATTCCGAGGCGAAAATTTTGGTTTCCCGGGTGCCCGAAACATCGATCGCGTGGTACCAATACACAATCCCTTCGTCGATGTCCTCGAATTTCATGTGCTCTTGGAGGTACTTGGTACCTTTCTCGGCCCCCTCCAGGTAGCGATCGTCGCCGGTGAGCATGTAGGCGGTGGCGAAACCGTACACCAACCGGGAAATGGTATCGGTCTCTTGCCGAAAGTCGCCTTTTTTCGCGCCGGTGATGGACAAAGAAGTGCGGTAGTTGCGGTAGTCTACCGGCTCCCCATGAAACTGGGCTTCGAGGTAAAAATTCCCCAGTTCCCGAATCTGATCCACCCACCAACTGCGTTTCTCAAAGCGATATTCCCGCTCGGTGCGACCGCAGAAGGTGACTTCCTTGGCTTCAAATTTGTAGTCGCCTTCTTCGGGATAAAACGGGCCGTACACGTATGCGTAGCGACCGGGCACCATCATGTCCCGCATCTGGCCGGTGCAATCTTGCCAAGGCTCCCCGAGGTTGCGGGCCAGTTTGGCGTAGGTGGTGGGGGTGAATTTGCCGCTGAATTCGCGGCCATCGGTGGTTTTCAGGGTAAAGCTGTCGGTCGCCGCATCAAAACTGGTTACGTAGCCGGCGATCGTATCGGAAAAGGGAAAATCAACTTTGTTCATCGTGTTACCCGATGCACTGCGGTCTCCACAAATATACAGTGCCCCGGGCCTGTCTTTGGTGTTTGGCAAACGTTAAATCATTTGGTGTAGCTGCTCGCTCTGGGGCGATCGCTGTTTTATTTTTAGGAACAACTGTGGTCAAGGAGGCCCAAATGGATCCGTTGGAAGTCCGGGTGTCCCAACTGCACCAAGAAGTTTCGCGGCTGGCGGCCCGGGTGGATGCATTGCCCCAACGGTTGCTGGAAGTGCTGATGCAGTTGGAGGGGGCGGGGTCGCGGTTTTGTCCGGAGGAAACCCACAAAGATGTGCTGCCGGAAACCTGGGCCCCGCTACCGCTGCCGGAGGGTGCCCCCGAACTGGGCATGGAGTGGCAGGTACGCCGGCTGATGGCCCGCTTGTCCTGCGCCAACAACCGCATCGCTCAACTGGAAGAACAGCTGGCTTTGCAGCTTTCTTTGCATGGGACCCCCCGCTGGCGATCGCCCAATCCGGTACGCCGCTCGGTTTAGGCAACCGCCAAAAAGTGCTGTACGTTGCGCTGCGCCACGGCCATGATGGTGCCCTGGGGATTGACGCCCAAGGCCCCTGGCAACAACGACCCGTCGTTGACATACAGACCCGCGGCGACTTGCCCCCAAGGATCCACGGCTTGCCCCAGGGGACAACTGCCAAAAAGATGCACGGTCATCACCCGCGCTGTTCCCGGTAAGGTGACCGGCCACGATTCGAGATCGGCGGGCGATCGCACCGGGGCCCAGCCCGCCACGCCGGGATAAACGGTGGTGGCTCCGGCTGCCAACAACAACCGGCACAATTGCTGCAACCCTTGCCCCAGTTCGGTGCGATCGCGGGGGGTGAGCCGATACCGGACGAGGGGATCGCCATAGCCGGGCAGGGTCTGCACGGTGCCCCCTGCTTCTCCCCCCGCCAACGCTACGTAATACATGGCGGTGTGTTCCCAGGGGACTTCCACCCCCGGATAATCCAACAACCCCAACCGCACGTAGCCGGAGGTGGCCGCCGAGCTGCCAAACCGGTAGCGATCGCCGACTTTGACTTGGTAGGCGGCGACCCCCAACCCCAACTGGTTTACTTGGTCGGGAAAGACGGCGATCGCCCGGACGGTGGGGTGCATTTGCAGCGATCGCCCGATTTGGCCCCGATACCCGCTCCGTTGCAACAGGGCGGGGGTTTGGATGGCCCCCCCACACACGAAGACGTTGGCCGCCAGCACCGATTGGGATTGACCCTGAATTTCCCACCGCCCATGCCGTCGCTGCAATCGCTGCACCCGCCAATCGGCCCACAGTTGGGCCCCCTTGGCCAAAGCCTGGGGCACCAGGGTTTCGGTCATGGACTGTTTGCGATCGCCCCGGAACCACCGGGGCACTTCGTGGGCGGTTAACCCCAGGGCCGCGGCCCCCAACACCAATTTCTGGGCTGGTAAAGGTGGCGGGTCAGCACTGTAGGAAATCGATAGTTCCCGTTCGATGTCGGCAAAGTGGGGGGCTAAATCTGGCTCCGTAAATTCCGGTAGGCCATGGGAGTGGGCCCAGGCTTGGCGCAGGTCTGCGGGCAGACGGTGGTACAAACCGCTGTTGACTTCGCTGCCGCCGCCGACACACCGACCCTCCACATACTGGATTTGGGGGCGGCCCAGGGTGACCGTCAACCCGCCACAGCGGTACTTTTGCTCCAACTCCGCCCGCGAAAACGGTTCACAGGAATCCAAGGAAAGATGGGGGCCTTCCTCCAACCACAGCACTTCGCGGCCGGCGGCCGCCAAAGCCTTGGCGGTGACGGCTCCCCCCGGCCCCGCTCCAATCACGACGGTGTCCCACGTCTTCAAAACCCCAAATCCTCCTTGGCGGCCGCCGCCAGGGCCAACAACGCCTCCTGGGGCAAGTCTTGCCAGGGGCGATCGCCCATTTCTTGGTAAAACTGGGCATCGTAGGGACGGGTTTGCACCACCACCGGCATCGGTACCGCGTGGCCCAACACCAAGGCCTGTTGTTTGGAATCCAGCTTGGCCAACACCGCCCGCAAATTGCCGCTGCCCGCAATCCCCGTAAAAATCGCCTCAATGTCTTTTTCGTCGTTGAGCAACGCCGTGATCCGGGTGCCAATCTGGGACATCACTTCGCTGTCGATGCCGGAGGGCCGCTGATCGATCACCAGCAATGTCACGAAATACTTGCGCAGTTCCCGGGCAATGGTGCCAAAAATGGTCTGCTTGGCGGTGCTGGGGGCCAAAAACCGATGGGCTTCTTCAATCACCAGGGTTAACGGATTGGGGCGATCGCTCGGGTTTTTCGTCTGCAAAAACCGCTCGGATTGGCGGACGTAGTGATGGTGAATCCGCCGGGCAATGATGTTGGTGGCCAACATATAGGACAACAAATTGGACTGGGAACCGAACTCAATCACCACGTGTTGACCCGCCGCCAAGAGATCCAAGATTTGTTGAATATAATTCTCACCGACCCCGTTGCGGATGTATTTGAGATCGTCGAGGCGGGTAAGTTTCCGCTGGAGGGCCATAATCGAAGATTTGCTGCCCATTTTCGTCTCACAAAAGTCTTGAATTTCCTGGTTGGTCATGGTCAGCAGGCGGGAAATCCAGTGCTTGCCAAATTCATTGCGCAAAATCACGGCGTTTTCCAAACTGGCTTCCGAAAGGTTGAGTTCTTCCCGAATCAGCGCCAAATCTTCGACGTCAATTTGGTCGTAGCGGATGTAGAGTTCACGGGCATCCCGTACCCCCCGCCGCTTGGTGGATTCGGCATCCAAGGTGTAAATGTGCACGCGATCGGGGAACAACTGCCGCAAGCCTTTCACCGTGGAAAAGGTTTTGCCCTCTTTGGCGGCTTCCCAACCGTATTCGGAGTGCATATCAAAAATGAGGTTGACGGCGGCTCCTTTGCGAATGATGCCGGACAGCAGCAGCCGTGCCAAAAAGGATTTGCCGGTGCCGGATTTGCCAAAAATACCGTTGCTGCGCTCCACCAATCGGTCTAAATCCAGACACACCGGGACGGCGGTATCCACCGGTTGCCCGATCGCAAAGTTGCGGCGGTGGGGGTCATCCTCCCACCCAAACACCACCCGAAAATCCCGCTCGGTGGCTTCAAACACCGGACTGAAGTGGGTGGGCACCGTCTTCACGGGCAACAATTGGGGTTCCCCGGTTTCAACACTGGGCACAAACATCAGCATGGGGGCCAAACTCGCCGTGGCGAAGGTACCGGTACCCGCCAAAATTTCTTGCAAAAAGAGGTTATCGGGGGCCGGCGGATCCGCCAACAGGCGACTGCCTTGGGTTTCGAGGGCTACATCCGTCAAAATGCAAAAAAACTGAGCCCGACTGCCCTGCACCACCAAAAACTTACCCACCCGCAGGGTTTCTACGGAAATGTCCCCTCCAACCCGCATTTCTAGCCCTTGGGTGAGGGAACCCCGGACAATTACCCCCAACGTTTCGGCCATGGGTTCGCGCTTAATCTCGGTCTCTCAATGTAGCACTAAGATGGGGGGTAAAAATCGCGCACTGTTCTTTCATGACGTTTCCAGCACCGTTGCGGGCCCTCGCCCAATCCCCTTTGTTTGAGGAGTTGCAAGCCAAACGGCAACGGCGGGGTTCCCTCCAAATCTGTGGGTTGGCCCGTCCCGCCAAAGCCCTGTTGGCCTCGGCCATGGCCCAAGCCGAAGACCGACCCCTGCTGGCGATCGCCGCGACCCTCGAAGAAGCCGGGCGGTGGGCGGCCCTCCTGGAAACCATGAATTGGGATTTGGTGCGGTTGTATCCCACCTCGGAAGCGCTGCCCGATGAGGTGTTGCCCCCCGATCCCGAAATTACCTGGGGCCAGATGCAAACCCTCCTGGAGATGGGCCCCACCACGGCGATCGTGACGACGATCCGCGCGGTGCAACCCCACCTCCCGCCCCCGCCCACCTTCCGGGAGGCCTGCTTGTCGTTGCGCGTGGGTCTGGAAATGTCCCTGACGGCTTTG
>DMPD01000367.1 GCA_003456125.1 Cyanobacteria bacterium UBA8156
AATTTTCTCCCCATTTGCGGGGAACGGCCGCCCGCCGCAGGGTACGCCAGATTTTGGTCGCCGCCAAGGTACCGTCCGCCACCGCGACCGATACTTGATTCAGTCCCTTCTTCAAATCCCCGATCGCAAAAATGCGGGGGTGATGGGTCTGGCAAAAATCATCCGTCAGCAGGTTTTCGCCGTCCCACTGCAATTCGGGAATGCCTTTCAAATAGTGGTTGTGGTACACCGACCCCATGTTCACCAAACCCGTGGTGGCTTCGATCCGGGTACCGTCGGCAAACTCGACCCCCGCCAACCTGTGGTTTTCCCCCAAAAACCGGGCGATCGGCTGTTCGTACAACGGGAACCCGTAGTCCGCCAACTTTTGGCGCATGGCATCCCCCACCTCAAACTTGCCGTTGGTCAACACCTGGATGTAAGGGGTAAACCAATTCATCACAAACGCCGCCTCGACTTGCCCTTCCCGGCCGGCAATCAAAATCGCCTTTTGATCCTGCATGTCAAACCCGTCGCAGATCATGCACACGTGCAGGGTATACCCGGCAAAATCGTAGACGTTTTGCATGTCCGGCAACTCCGGCAGGTTGTCAATGATCCCTGTAGCTGCTACCAAATACTTGGTCTTGAGCACGGGATGAATGCTGTCGGTCTTGCCAACTTTTACCTTGACGTTGAAGTAATCTCCGGCATCGGTCACCTCTTCCACGTAGGCCCGCAACAGGTCGGCCCCCCAGTCCAAGGCTTGATCGGTGGCGTGCTTGATGATGTCCCGGCCGGGAGTGGTGGGGTCTAACCCCACATAATTGCGCAAATCCTGCATCCAGAAAGAGCGACCCCGCCCCTTTTCAATCACCAGACACTTCAGACCGTACCGCGCCAAGTAAATCGCCGCCGAGAGACCGCCCATGCCACCCCCTGCCACGATCGCATCGTAGACGGTATCGGTGTGGGCCAACACATTCGCTTTGCTGAGTTTCATCGCTGTTCCTCCCTCATGGTTGACACCATTTTCCCATAGATGACTGGGGCACACCTCCTACCATCGGGGCGATCGCCCAAAAACAAAGGGGAGATGGCTCTCCCCCTGTATTGCTCAGTTTGTGGCGTAATTTTGCTGGGTCAGCCGTTACCTCGTTCCGGTACCCAGCCGCCAATCCATCACCCTATTTCTTTTCGCGGCCACCCGAAATCTTGGGCGGTTCCCGGAAAAAGATGGCAAAGAAGAACAAACCAATCGTGCAAGCGAAAATCAACGTGTAGGTAATCGTTTCCATCTAAACCTCCACCGGTTTCACGCGCGTAGACTTGTCGCCCACCTTCTGGAAGGCGCCCCATTCCACCTGCTCCTCGCCCAACTCCGGATCGATCCCGGCAAACACGTCCCGGAACAACGTCCGCGCCCCGTGCCAGATGTGACCAAAGAAGAACAACAACGCAAACGTGGCATGGGCAAACGTGAACCAACCGCGAGGGCTGGTGCGGAACACCCCATCCGATTCGTACTTGTCTTGGTCGAAAGAAATCGGCTCACCCAATTGGGCCTTCCGGGCAAACTTCTTCACCGTCGGCGCATCGGTGTACACCTTGCCATCCAATTCCCCGCCGGCAAATTCCACCGTCACCCCGGCTTGCTCGAAGCTGTACTTCGACTCCGCCCGCCGGAACGGAATGTCGGCCCGCACAATGCCATCGCTGTCTTGCAACACCACCGGGAAGGTCTCGAAGAAGTTGGGCAACCGCCGTACGGTCAATTCCCGACCCTCTTTGTCCCGGAAAATGGGGTGACCCAGCCAGCTTGTGGCCAAACCATCGCCCTTCACCATCGGCCCCGTACGGAACAAGCCGCCCTTCGCCGGACTATTGCCCACGTAATCGTAGAACGCCAGTTTGTCGGGAATGGTGCTCCACGCCTCAACGGTGTTCATGCCGTTGTCCTGTGCTACCCGTACGCGGCGATCGATTTCCTGCTGGAAGAAACCGTTATCCCACTGGAATCGGGTGGGCCCAAACAACTCGATCGGGGTGGTGGCCGAACCGTACCACATCGTGCCGGCGACCACAAAGGCGGCGAAAAACACCGCGGCAATGCTGCTCGACAACACCGTTTCGATGTTCCCCATCCGCAACGCCTTGTACAGACGCTCCGGCGGCCGCACCGTCAGGTGGAACAACCCTGCCAAAATCCCCACAATGCCCGCCGCAATGTGGTGAGCCACCACACCGCCCGGATTGAACGGATTAAACCCATTGGGGCCCCAATCGGGCGCTACCGGCTCCACGTGACCCGTCAAACCGTAGGGATCGGACACCCACATCCCCGGCCCAAACAAGCCCGTCAGGTGGAACGCACCAAACCCAAAGCACAAAATTCCCGACAAAAACAAGTGAATGCCAAACATCTTCGGCAAGTCCAACGCCGGTTCACCGGTGCGGGGATCGCGGAAGAGTTCCAAATCCCAGTACACCCAGTGCCAGCAAGCTGCCAAAAACAACAGCCCCGACAACACAATGTGGGCCAATGCAACCCCCTCAAACGACCAGATGCCGGGGTTGGCCACCGCCGTTTCCCCCGTCACCGTCCAGCCGCCCCACGATTGGGTGACCCCCAACCGGGCCATAAAGGGCAGTACAAACATCCCCTGCCGCCACATCGGATTGAATACCGGGTCGCTGGGGTCGAACGTCGCCGTTTCAAACAACGCCATCGAACCGGCCCAGCCTGCCACCAACGCCGTGTGCATCAAGTGGGAAGCAATCAACCGGCCCGGATCGTTCAGCAGTACAGTGTGTACGCGATACCAGGGAAGTCCCATTCGCTCCTAAAGCTCCTTCTTCGCGCTACGTAATGAAATTAATCAGCAGTATTTAACGATTCTTCATCTTAAGACGGCAATCGTTAACAATTCTTAGCAAATTCGCTTCTAACCGTTTGGGCTGGAGGGATAACGCTAGGTAGAGTTACTTAGGCGGGTTTGGAAACCGGCCCTCAAAGATTTCTCTTTGGTGGTTTTGCCCCAAATCTGCTTCCGTGCTCTGCTCAACGGTAGCTCCGGCTCACTCGTACTTATTTACGAGCTTATTTACGAGTAGCTGTTCACCAGTACCTATTTTGCCTATGCCAACCTCATCCATTTTGCCTATGTCAACCTACAGACAATTTGGGGAGAGGGAACCCATCAGCAGTACGACCAGTGTAGCGCACGGGATGGAATGATAAACTGAGGGCTAGCAGATAGGATGTGCGTTGGTATGCCGGCCCCGAGTTCTTCCCTTAAGAATACGTTTGCGCGGACGGAAGCGCGGCGGTTGCATGGGTTGCTGCCCCAAGAGTTGCAGGCCTGGGTCAAGATTTTGCCGGCGGATGGGGTGCGGCCCAAGCTGATCGCCTGCGAGGAGGCGGGGGGCGACGAGGTGGCAATTTTGGTGGATATGCCCCGGTGGGAGCGCCTGGCGGAAGACCAGCGCAATTTGCTGTTTTGGCACGAGGTGGCACGGGTGCAAAACGATTCGATTCCACGGGACGGCTGGGAGATTGCGGCTCTGGCGGTGGGTTTGGGCGGGGCCGTGGGGGAGTTGTGGGTGCAAAACGGGTTGTTGTTTGCGTTGGCGCTGGCGGTGTGTGGGGTGGCGGGCTTCCAATTATGGCGGAAGGGGTCTACCCGTAAAGATGTCCAGAATTTGATTGATGCCGATCGCGCGGCGGTGCGGCTGGCGGTGCGCAATGGCTACAACTTGCCGGCGGCGTTTAAGAGTTTGGGCAGTGCCCTCAAATACTTGGCGGGCCAGGCCGGCAAAGGGCGGCAGCGGGCCATTTTGGAAAAACGCTTGGATGCTTTGCGGGAAGAGGCCGCACGGGCAAAGCGCAAATACGACGCGCAGCAGGCCCAGGGCTAGGCTGCCGGTGAAGCCTTGGCGGACGGGGTCGCTGCGGTTGGAGTCTC
>DMPD01000056.1 GCA_003456125.1 Cyanobacteria bacterium UBA8156
GGGTCGAAGTGTGAGGAATCGTCAACGGACTCACGGGCGCCGCCCTGGCCTACGGGAGCGACAAGCAGCAAGGTGATCGTACCGTATTGGTATTTGACTTGGGGGGGGGCACCTTCGACGTTTCCGTTTTGCAGTTGGGGGACGGCATCTTTGAAGTCAAGGCCACCGCCGGCAACAACCACTTGGGGGGGGATGATTTTGACGATTGCATTGCCAAGTGGCTGATTGACGAATTTAAGAAAGCCGAAGGCATCGACCTATCGCAGGATCGGGGGGCTCTCCAACGGCTGAAGGAAGCGGCTGAAAAAGCCAAAATCGAGCTTTCCAGTTCTCCCATCACCAGCATCAGTTTGCCGTTCATTGCCGCCAACGAGAGCGGCCCCAAGAGCATCGAAGTGGAGATCGATCGCACCAAATTCAATGAACTGACCGGGCATTTGGTCAAGCAGACCCTCGATCCCACGGCCCAGGCCCTCAAAGATGCGGGCATCAGTCCCAAGGAAATCGATCGCATCATTTTGGTGGGGGGTTCTACCCGCATTCCGGCGGTACAAGAAGCCATCAGCAAGTTTTTTGACGGTCGGCAGCCCGATCGCTCGGTGAACCCGGACGAAGCCGTGGCGGTGGGGGCGGCGATCCAGGCGGGAATTTTGGGCGGTGAAGTCAAAGATTTGCTGTTGTTGGATGTCATTCCCCTTTCCATTGGTTTGGAGACCCTGGGGGAGGTGTTTACCAAAATTTTGGATCGCAACACCACGATTCCCACCAGCAAGGGGCAGATTTTTTCGACGGCGGTGGACAACCAAAACACGGTGGAGATTCACGTCTTGCAGGGGGAGCGGGCCATGGCCAAGGACAACAAAACCCTGGGGCGGTTTGAATTGACCGGTATTCGACCGGCACCGCGGGGAGTACCACAGATTGAGGTCTCTTTTGATATTGATGCCAACGGCATTTTGAAAGTATCGGCGCGGGATCAGGATACCAACGTCGAGCAAAGCATTAGCATCACCAATTCGGGGGGGCTCAGTCCGGCCGAAATCGAGCGGATGCGGATGGAAGCGGAAGTGTATGCCGACGAAGACGCAGCCAAGCGGGAGATGGCCAACACCCGGATTCAGGCTGCCAACCTCATGCGGGCGGTGGAAGAAATGCTGCGGGAGTACCCGGTGGCCGTCATTCCCCAGGCCATGCGCGGCCCGGCCGAGCAGCGGTTGGCGGCGCTGCGGGCGCTGCTCGATGCCGAAGTCATCGACAACGATGCGGTCTTGGCCCAGCTCAAGGAGTTGCAGCAGTCGTCTTTTGATATGACGCAAGCGATCGATCGTTATTCGCAGGTGGAGCGGGTGAAACCCAAAGATCAATTGGAGTTCACGGAATAAATCACAGGATCAAAACTCGTTTCGGGGCAGGATGGTTTTGAGTGTATGACCGTAGGCGAATTTCGGCCTGCGGTTTTTGGTTTGCTCGGGGAATTCCCAGATTGATTTAAGGAATTGGAAGAATTGTGGAAAGGTGGGCAGATTGGGGCAAACCGGCGTTTAGGATACCAATTGGAAAATTGGCACAGGCCAAAATTCGGCACAACAACTCGCAGGGAGTGGGCATGAAGGTTTTTGTAGCCAAAGAAACGGAATCGGGGGAGCGGCGGGTAGCCCTCGTGCCGGACACGATCGCCCGGGTGCAAAAGCTGGGGTTGCAGATCACGGTGGAGTGCGGTGCCGGCGAGCGGGCTTTTTTCACGGATGAGGCCTATCGGGAAGCCGGCGCCCATCTCCGCGCAGACAGGGAGGCGGCGATCGCCGAAGCAGACATGCTCTTGAAGGTGGGGTCGCCCCGTGACGAAGAAATTGAGGCAATGCGATCGGGGCAAACGGTGGTGAGTTTTCTCAACCCGTTGGGGCGGCCGGAACTGATTCGGCGGTTGGCGCAGAAAGGGGTCACCGCTTTCAGCATGGAACTGATTCCCCGCAGTAGCCGAGCCCAAAGCATGGATGCGCTGTCTTCCCAGGCTTCGATCGCCGGGTACAAAGCCGTGTTGTTGGGGGCGGCCGCCCTGCCCAAGTATTTGCCGATGTTGACCACCGCCGCCGGCACCATTCCCCCTGCCAAAGTATTGGTGTTGGGGGCTGGGGTAGCCGGTTTGCAGGCGATCGCCACGGCGCGGCGGTTGGGGGCCCTGGTGGAAGCCTACGACATCCGCCCGGCGGTGAAAGAAGAAGTGCAGAGCTTGGGGGCCAAATTCATTGAAGTGCCCATCGAAGAGGAGACTACCGCCGCCGGCGGCTATGCCCGGCAAGTGTCGGAAACCACCAACCAACGGGCACGGGAAGTGCTGACCGCCCATCTGCGCGAGGCCGACATTGCCATCACCACCGCGCAAATTCCGGGCCGGCAGGCTCCCATCCTCATTACCGCTGAAATGGTGAAGCAAATGCGCCCCGGTTCGGTGATTGTGGATTTGGCCACCGAGCAGGGGGGCAACTGCGAAGGTTCCGTGGCCGGGAAAGAAGTGATGAACCACGGGGTCACCCTTTTGGGGCCCTTGAACTTGCCGTCTTCGATGCCGGTGCACGCTTCACAAAAATACGCCCGGAACCTGTTCAACCTGCTGAGACACCTTGTGGCACATGGCAGTATGCACCTCGATTTCAGCGATGACATCACCCACAGCACGTGCATCACCCACGACGGCGAAATTCGCAATCAGCGGGTGAAAGAAGCACTGAGTCGTCTCACGGTGGTTGCGGCTTGAAGCCACGCGCAAGCTTGCGCCGATATGGGGAGACCTCTGGGGCACTCTTTCAGCCATACTGGCAGTCCTGTGAGATGACGTTGGATTGGGTTCTGTGCCAGTCCCCCCCAGTGTGGGCGAGGGGAGTCAACACAAAAGCCTCTGGTTCTATAAAGAAGAGAAAATCATGAGTGAGTCGCTGATTGCCGCTTTGTTTGTGTTTGTGTTGGCTTCGTTTACCGGCTTTGAGGTGATCAACAAAGTACCGCCCACGTTGCATACGCCGTTGATGTCTGGGGCTAATGCCATTTCGGGCATTTCGGTGGTGGGGGCGTTGCTGGTGGCAGGTTTGGATGCGGAGCCCAGCCTCACCACCGCGTTGGGATTGTTTGCCGTGATTTTTGCCATGGTGAACGTGGTCGGGGGCTTTCTGGTGACCGATCGCATGTTGGAAATGTTTCGCAGCAAGCAGGGAGGATAAGCGATGGCGGATGCATTGTTTACGGGGACGCAGTTGGCTTATCTGGCGGCGGCTTCGTTGTTTATTGTGGGTCTGAAGCAATTGGGTTCGCCG
>DMPD01000055.1 GCA_003456125.1 Cyanobacteria bacterium UBA8156
TCCGCACCGTGTTTAGCTTCTAAGACCTTTCTCGGTGGGCGATGGCACTTGGGCATCCCTCCTGGCGGAGGGATGTCTTTTCGTCGTATTCCATGCTGCAAAAAACTCCCCTCCTGAGGGGGGAGAGCAGGTGCAGCCTGACGGGGGGTGGAAGGAGGGGCGCAGCGGGAGATAGGGAGGAAACCTAGTGTGCCGAGCCGTTGCCGTGGTACTTGTCGGTGTCGTAAAACCCGTTGCGGGTGCCGAAAAACAAGCAGCTGAGGGTAAAGGGCACGGCGATCGCCAACAGAACGGTTTTGAGGTCAAAGTGCAAGGCTTCCATGGCAATCCGAGGTTGAGATTGGTTTGATTGTAGGGGAATGGGCGGGGGCGGGTGGTTTTCTGCGGAAAAACTTTAGAGGGTGCCAAAGGCGCGATCGCCCGCATCGCCGAGACCGGGCACAATCCATCCTTGGTCGTTGACGGTTTCATCGATAAACGCACTGTAGATTTGCACTTGGGGGTAGCGTTCCCCCACCTGGCGCAGGGCGGGCGGTGCACACAGGACGTTGATGATTTGTACTGCGGCGAGGTTGGCCCCCCGCGCCGCCAACAAATCCAAGACCGCGAGGATGGTGCCGCCGGTGGCCAACATCGGCTCCGCCACCAAAATCTGGGTTGGGGGGGGCAATTGAGCGGGCAACCGATTCAGGTACAGCACTGGTTGCAGGGTGGTGTCATCCCGCACCAGCCCCACATGGTAAATGGCTGCCCCTGGCATCAGGGTTTGCATCCCTTCCAACAACGCCAATCCCGCCCGCAACACCGGCACGATCGCCCAGGGGGTATGGGGGTCAATCACCGCACCGGCTGTGGGGGCCAACGGAGTTTCCAGGGCAATTTCCCGCAAGGGCAGGCGATCGCGGAGGGCTTCGTAGGTGAGCCAGCGCCCCAACTCCACCACCGCCGCCCGAAACAAGGGTGGGGGGGTTTGGCGATCGCGGGCCACCGTGAGCCAGTGGCGAATCAGCGGGTGGTCTTTGACGTAAATTCGCAAGGGCATGGCATCTCGGGCAAAACTGCCGCCATTGTACGTGAGGGCTTCTACAATGGCGATCGATAACCAAAGACCCGAAGCAACTATGGATATGTCTGAGCTTGATACGTTGGAGCAAGAGGTCGAGCGGCTGCTGGTTCAAGCCCGGGAAGATCTGGAGAAGGAGAAACTACGACAACAACGGGAACGCCAAATACAAGAGTTTTTGGAGCAGATACAAAATCGCTTGCAGCCCCTCTTGGCCAAGACGGAGGAAATGATCGCGGCCCTGGATGGCCAAGGGGTCGATAACCCGACGCGGCAGCTACTGGAAGAAAAGGCGGCAAAAATTCGGCAGGATTTGGTCAATGCACCCGAGGAAGCTCGAGATAAAGCGGATCGGCAGTTTTTGTTGCAGGAAGAACGACTGGTCGAGGAACGGGAGGCCCGCGAGGTCGAAATTTGGCGCCATCAACTCAAAGCCGATTTGTTGGAGATGATTGCCGAACAGGAAGATTTTTACAGTGCCACCGATGCGGCGATCGCCATCAAAGGGCACGTCAGCGACCTGAAAGCCATCGGCGCCCTCGAAGAAGTGGTAGACGTGTTGATGAATCAAATCAACGAGAATAGCGAAACGGAAGGGCCGGTGGCGCGGCTCCGGGGTACCCACGAGCAAACCCTGAGCTTCATTTACAACAAGGCGTTGGAAAATCGCTCCCGGGTAGACCGGCCGCCCAATGTCCAACCGCCCACCCGGCATCGCAAATCGGAACGCCGCCCCAGCCTGTATACCGATCTGGAGGGGAAAGTACTGGTGTTTGGCGGCCACGATCGCCTCGAAAGTGCGGTGCGCACCCGGTTACGGGATTCCTGCGTGTCGCTGAGCTGGGCGACCGAACAGGGGGGCTTGCAACTGGCGGCCCAAGTGGAAAGCCAAATTCCCAAAGCGGAACTGATCCTGATTGTGACCGGGTATGCCAGCCACTCCCTCACGGAACGGGCGATCGAAAGCTGCAAACGCTACGGCCAACCCTACGAAATCATCAACACCACCGGCATGACCCGGCTATTGGAGGCGATTGAATCTGGTCTGAAGGCCCGCCAATTGGCCAAACGCTGGAAGGCAAACTAACGGCGTTTTTGTTGCCACCAACTCCACGTACCACTGGCGATCGCCCCGGCCATCAACAGCCCCAGGGCCGGCTGGATCAGGGGTTGCCACAGCCTTAACCAAAGCTGCCAACCCCAGGTATGGCCCGTCGCTTCGCCGGTGGCCGCCACCACCAACCAACCGAAACACACCATCACCACCAGCAAATCCGCCATCCACAACCGTTCCAACCAAACCCGCATCCTGTGCCCTCCGCCAACTCTTCCCTAGGGTACGTTATGGGCTCTTGCGGGAAAATGCACTTTTTCTTGCCGCGGAAAGCAGGGCGGGCGATCGCGAATGGGATACTATAGGAAGCGGGTGAGGAGAGAACCAGAGGGGGTCGGTGGACGCAACATGGAAAGTCCACCGACCCTTTTTGATTTTCATAATTTTCTGCAATTTTCCCCCAATCTTTTGCCACCAGATACAGCCGTAACCAGGAGGGCATCCTTCCGCTTCCGAGGCTTGGCCCTAGCCCTTCTTCTAAGGCAGGAGAGGGGAGTTAGCCACGGCGAGGCTCTTGCCCCCCGTGGGAGAGGGATTTGGGGGATGCAGGTTGAAAACCGAAGTGAAAACCGAATTTGTCCTCACAACCTCGGCAACTGCACCTTTAGCGGGGGAGGGACTGCAACTGGGTACCGGTGTAGTAAAAGTTCAGGATTTGGGCAAAGGAGAAGCCGCGACGGGCGAGGGTATAGGAACCGGTTTGGCTCATGCCCACGCCGTGGCCCAGACCGCCTCCGACAAAACGGTAGCCCTGGAGGGTGGTACCGGACATTTGGGGTTCGAGGTAGAACAGGAGGCTGTTGGGGGCCGCAAAGGCATCGATGATTTCGTCCTTTTCGATGGTGAGGGTGCGGTTTTCGGTTTCCACCGTTAGCGCTTGGACGCGGCCGGACGGTGCCCGCTTGGTGATTTGCAGGGAGCGGATGGTGCGGGGGAGCGGTTGGCGATCGCCCGACAGTTGGAGAAATTCCCCCAGGGTTTTGCGGATGTCTTCGAGGGAGCTGGTTTTTTGCCAGCGGAAGTGGCTCCAGGTTTCTTCGTGAAACCCCTGTCGGAGACCCATAAACCGTCGAAAGTTGGCTTCGTCGCTGAGATCGCGCTGGGCGGGGG
>DMPD01000127.1 GCA_003456125.1 Cyanobacteria bacterium UBA8156
CCAAGCCCAGGCCCCTGCCCATTGGCAACCGGTACAAGATGCGCCCAAACCCGCCCCTAAAGACGCTGCCAACCAAGGGAACATTTTGGTGGTGGTCAACGTGCGCGATCGGGCGGCCCATCAGAAGTTTACCGAAACCCTGAACGCCTCCACCAAGCTCAAAGTCACCGCCGGGGAGTACCAGGGCATTCCCCTGCAAAGTTACCGGCCGGCTGACGCATCCTCCGCCTTGCAAACCGCTCTGGTGGAGGATTTTTATTTGATCTCGACCGAGCAAAACACCCTAGAGCGGGCGATCGATGCGTTCAAGGGTAAGGAATCCTTGGCTGCTAGCTTCCCTCCCAGCCAACTGAACCTGCAGACGCCCCTCGCCCGGTTTTACATTCCCGATGTGGCCGGCATGGTCAGCAACCTCCAAGCCCTCAGCCCCGATGTCCCCGCCGAAAGCCTCTCCAACCTCAAACAGGTGAAATCGGTGGAATTTGGAATTGGCGTGGATGCCGCCGGCATTCGGGCCCAAGGGATCACCGTGTACGACCCGGCCCAGTTTGCCTATGGCGGCACTCCCGCCGGCACCACCATGGTGTCTCTGTTCCCCAGCGAAACCTTTTTCTTGGTTTCCGGTAGCGATCTCAACGCCCGGTGGCAGCTTTTCCTGAAGCAGGCCGGCACCGATCCCAACCTGACCAAGGCGATCGATGAACTGCGGCAAAACCTGAAACAATCTCCCCTCCAACTAGACCTCGATCAAGATGTATTTGGTTGGATGAACGGGGAATTTGCCTTCGGGGCGATCGCCAGCGAAAAGGGCCTGTTGTCCAATGTGGGGGCTGGCCCCGCCTTGATGATCCAAACCCGCAATCGGGCCAAAGCCGAAGCCACCATCGCCAAGTTGGACGAATTTGCCAAGACCAATGGGGCTACCGTCAAAACCAAAGAAGTCGGCGGACAAAAAATTACAGAATGGTCGCCGCCGGGGGCCCCCATTCCCATCGTCAGCCACGGCTGGGCGCAAAACGACACCTGGTTCATCACGGCCGAACCCCTCGCCGAAACCTTAGCGCAGAAGTCCGGCTCCCCCCTCGGCAGCAGTGCCCCCTTCAAAGCCCTGACCGGTACCCTGGGCAAAGCCGACGGCGGGTATTTCTTTTTGGATATGCCCAAAGCCTGGAGTCTCCTCTCAAAAGCGGTTGGCCCCAACGTC
The DNA here is from genome assembly GCA_003456125.1 of Cyanobacteria bacterium UBA8156. Classification (GTDB taxonomy): domain Bacteria; phylum Cyanobacteriota; class Cyanobacteriia; order Pseudanabaenales; family Pseudanabaenaceae; genus UBA8156. Next base: position 1,205 of record DMPD01000127.1, read on the forward strand.
CCCGCTGCCGATCGCGCGCAACTCGAAACCGTCCTTGGCAGCATTCAGGGAATTGCCGCCGCCGCCTCCCAGCCGGAAAAACACATCAACCGGTTTGAGGTCTTGCTCACCTTGAAAGCGGCGCCCCAACCCTAGCCACCCGTTACACTAAGAAAACCCACCCACCGGGAGGTTTGTCCATGTCTGCGGCCACATTGCCCGTGGAAACGGCCACCGCCGTCTCCTTTGCACAATTCATCGCCGAAAAACCCGAAGGTCAGCTTTGCGAGCTACATCAAGGAGTCCTTTACCCCATGCCGCAGCCGGTCGGTCAACACGAAAATGTAGCCAGTTTTCTGATCGAGCAGTTGACGCTGGTCTACACCCAGCACCGTCTACCGTACCGCATTCCCAAAACGGTGTTGGTGCGTTCTGCCGACGGGACATCAGCCTACCTACCGGATATTTTGGTGTTGAACCGCGATCGCCTGCCCCAGGAACCGCTCTGGGAAAAGGCCTCGACCGTGACCCAAGGGACGACGATCCCCCTGGTGGTGGAAATTGTCAGCAGCAATTGGCGGGTAGACTACTTCACCAAAGCCAAGGATTACGAAGAAATCGGCATTTTGGAGTATTGGATTGTCGATTATGCGGGGTTGGGGGGCCGTCGTTTTATCGGCGACGACAAACCGCCGACCGTTTCGGTGTACCACCTGGTGGAAGGGGAATACCAAGTAGCGTTGTTTCGGGGGGACGATCGCCTGGTATCGCCAACGTTTCCCGAACTAGCCCTGACGGCTAACCAGATTTTTCGCGGCGATGGGGGATAGCGGCCGGGGAACACCGGTGCCATAATGAGCAAGACGAATCAACGAGGAAGTATGTCGGAATCCAAAGGATTTGGCTTCGGCTTGGGCAAAATGAAGGAGGCTTTTCAAAAAGCCAAAGAAATCCAAGAGGGGGCCAAAGCGCTACAGGCGGAACTGGACGACATGCGTTTGGTGGGCGAGGCCGGCGGTGGCTTGGTGAAAGTCACCCTCAGCGGCAACCAGCAACCCCATGGTGTCGAGATTTCCCAGGAGGCCCTGGCCCAAGGGCGGGAAGTGCTCGAAGATTTGATGCTCACCGCCATGAGAAACGCCTACGATCTGTCCACCACCACCATGCGCGATCGGATGGAAGAACTCACCGGTGGCATTGGCTTGCCCAGCGGTTTCTAGGCAGCAAAACCAGAGATAGAGATCTTCAGATAGACCTTCCGCTAGACCTTAGGCTTGGCTTTGAGACTAGCCTTGGGGCGTTGGCCCTCACCCCCGGCCCCTCTCCCGCCTTGGGGGAGGAGCATCAAGTATGGCTGAAAGTATGGTTGACACAGTCTGTGTTTTTGTCTGAAAAATCTATAAGTAGAAATCAAATCAAAAATCAAATCAAAAATCAAATCAAAAATCAAACAGTGGCTTTGGTGCGACTGACAAGCTCCAGGTGTACCAACAAGGCCTGGATGTCCGCTGGATTTACTCCGCCAATTCGGCTGGCCTGACCAAGGGTGAGGGGTCGCACCGAACTCAGTTTTTCCCGAGCCTCTTTCGCCAGGGTGGCGATGTTTTGGTAGTCCAAGTCCGGGGGCAAAGCCCGCGATTCCTGCCGCCGGGCCGCCTCAATCTGTTGCTGTTGCCGCTCGATATAGCCGGCGTACTTCACCTCCGTTGCCACCGCGTACTGTTCTTCGCCGCTGAGGGCCTCATTCCCCAAACCTTGGGCCATCAAATCCCCATAGTCTAAGGTCTGGCGGCGCAACAGATCGGCCAGGGCGATCGCCCCGGCAATGGGTTGGCCCGTTTGCTGGGCCAGGGCAATGCCGGCCGGCTCCCGTTCCTTGATCCGGGTGTGCTGCAACCGTTCGATTTCCTGCTCAATGCGGGTTTGTTTTTCCTGAAATAGCTGCCAGCGGCGATCGTCGATCAATCCCAATTCCCGACCGATCGGCGTCAACCGGCGATCGGCATTGTCCCAGCGCAACACCAACCGATACTCCGAACGGCTGGTCAGCATTCGATAGGGTTCCCGCAGCTCCTTGGTACACAAATCGTCCATCAGCGTTCCCAGATAACTGCTGGAGCGCGGGAACACATACAGGCTTTGGCCGTGGGCGTACCGGGCCGCATTGATGCCGGCCACCAATCCCTGGGCCGCCGCCTCTTCGTAGCCCGTGGTGCCGTTGATTTGCCCCGCACAGAACAACCCGGCAATCTTCTTGGTCATCAAGCTCGGAAAACACTGGGTGGCCGGCAAATAGTCGTATTCCACCGCGTAGGCCGCCCGCAGCATCTGACAGCGCTCCAACCCTGGCAGCGATCGCAGCATCGCCAGTTGGATGTTTTCCGGCATCCCCGTCGAAAAGCCTTGGATATACAGATCGGGAATGTCACGTCCTTCCGGTTCAATAAAAATTTGATGACTTTCTTTGTCGACAAAGCGCACGATTTTGTCCTCGATGCTGGGACAGTAGCGGGGCCCCTTGGCATCCACATAACCGCCGTAAACCGGGGTCAGGTGCAGATTGTCGCGGATCAGGCGATGGGTTGCCGCCGTGGTGTGGGTCAGGTGGCAATTCATTTGCTCCCGCACCACCCGGGCTTCGGGATCGAAGCTGAACCATTGCAGTTCGGGGTCGGGAGGCTGCACTTCCATTTTGGAGAAATCCACCGTCCGGCGATCCACCCGGGCTGGAGTGCCGGTTTTCAGGCGGCCCGTCGTGAACCCGTAGCGTTGCAACACCTCCGTCAAACCGCTGACGGCGAATTCCCCGGCTCGGCCCGCGGGTTGCGACCGGTTGCCCACCCAAATCAACCCGTTCAAAAACGTGCCGGTGGTGAGGATCACCGCTCGACAACGGTACTCCGCCCCAAAGTTGGTTTCGACCCCCGTCACCTCGTCGTTGGCGGCAACCTGCACATTTACCACCGTACCTTCCCGCACCGTGAGGTTGGGCTGGTTCTCCACCACCTTTTTCATCTCGACGGCATATTCCCGCTTGTCCGTTTGCGCCCGCAGCGATCGCACTGCCGGTCCCCGCGACGTATTGAGGACTCGTTTTTGGAGATAGGTGCGATCGGTGATTTTGCCCATTTCGCCGCCGAGGGCATCCACCTCATGCACCAGTTGCGACTTGGCCGGCCCCCCCACCGCTGGATTGCAGGGTTGCCAGGCAATGCGATCCAAATTCAGGGTGAGCAACAGGGTACGACAACCCAACCGAGCCGCCGCCAGAGCCGCTTCACAGCCCGCGTGGCCTGCACCCACCACCACCACTTCGTATTCGTTGTCCAGCATTACATTGGTTCACGGCTTTTTCTGGTATAGCACGGACTCCGCTAAAATTGGGCCATTGTCTACCGTGGGGATTGCTATGGGTCGTCTAGAACAATACGACATCGCGGTTTTGCTGGATCGTTCCGGTTCCATGAGCACCCGCGATTGTCCCAACCAAAAAAGCCGTTGGGAATACACCCGCGAGAACGTGGAAGCGGTGGTGGCCCGCGCCACCCAAATTGACCAAGACGGCATCGATCTGGTGGTGTTTGGCAGTCGGGTAAAAACCTACAGTCAGGTGACTCCCGCCAAAATCGACCAAATTTATGCCGAAGTGGAGCCGATGGGATCGACGGCCACCGACGAAGCCCTGAAAGCG
>DMPD01000071.1 GCA_003456125.1 Cyanobacteria bacterium UBA8156
TGAGGGCGACGGCTAGGGACTGGGCGATCGCCCCTTGGGCATAGGGTTGATAGATGGGGTTTTGGGTGCCGGGGGAGGACGGGATCACGCCGTTTTGGAGGGCGAGGCTGACCAGAGCGGCTTCGATCAGGGCGGTGGCCCCCAAGGCGTGGCCGGTGGCCCCTTTGCTGGCCCACACCCAGGGTTGGTGGGGAAACTGGGCCGCAATCCAAGCGGCTTCCCGTTCGTCGTTGAGGCGGGTACCGGTGCCGTGGGCCTGAATCAGAGACACGTCGGCGGCGGCGATTTGGGCCCAACTCAGGCATTTTTGCAGCGCGAGGGAAATACCGTCCCCGGTCGGGCGAGTGGCATGCCCGGCATCGGCGGTACACCCCCAACCCAACACTTGGGCGTAGCCCCCGCTTTTGCCCTCCAAGACCAGGGCGGCGGCCCCTTCGGCCACCACCAGCCCATCACGATCGCGATCGAAGGGCCGCAACTGGGTTTTGGCCAAAACCCCCAATTGCTGAAAGCCAGCCAAGGTCAAGGGCGAGATCGGGGCTTCGGCCGCCACCACCAAAACCCGGGATTGGGTCGTCAAGAGTTCGGCCCCCCGGGCGATCGCCCAATTGCCGGTGGCACAGGCGTTGCTGAGGCCGTGGACGGGGCCCCCCATCCCCAATTCCTGGGCCAACGTACTGGCCAATTGGCCGGGCCACAACCGCCCAAAGGCGGCAACGTCGCTGCCCGAGCGCAACAGATTTTCGAGATCGGCTTGGTACGCCCGGCTGGAACCCACCACCAATCCCCAGTCGGTCAGCGGGGGCCCGTAGCCGGCATCGGCCAGGGCTTCGCGGGCTACCCGCAGGGCCAATTGTTCCACCCGGGGGCGGTGCTCCGCCGGCAGCGGTACCGCCACTGCCGGGGCAATCGCCCGGGCTTCCCCCGCCAGCAAACGCCGCCAAGTGGTGGGGCGATCGCCCCCCAACGCCGTGGCCAGACCAATGCCCGTTACCGCAATCCCAGCCATTTGTGGGTTTGTAAACTCAAGCGCCAAGAGGGGTGGGCTTGCACATACTGGAAAACCGTCTCCCACAAGTCTTGCCGGCTCCATTCCGGTTGCAAAAACTTGGGGATGGAGGCGGGCACCCGCTGGGCTTGCGCTTCCGCCCAGACCAAATCTTCGGGGTTGGCGATCACCACCTTGAGTTCAGCGGCGCGATGGTACACATCCGGCACCGGTGCCCGAAACGGTTTGGGGGATAAAGAAACCCAATCGGGGTCTCCCTGCAACGGATGGGCCCCCGACGTTTCCAGGTGCGATCGCAACCCGGCGGCCTTGAGGGCCACCAGCAACGGCCGCAAATCGTGGAGGGTGGGCTCCCCGCCGGTGATCACCACAAAAGCCGGCTGGGCCGCCTGGGCTTGGGCCACCAGTTCGGCCACGGTCTGGGATGGATGGCGATCGCGGGGCCAAGAGAGCTTGGTGTCGCACCAGGGACACCCCACGTCGCAGCCCGCCAACCGGATAAAAAAGGCACTGCTGCCCGTCCAGTAGCCCTCCCCCTGCAACGAAAAAAAGGTCTCGACGATGGGATAGGTGGTCACCGTTCCCCCCGAATTTTTCGGTACAACCGTTGGGGATCGCCGCTGTCGGTGACGCGACCCCGCTCCAACAGAATGGCTCCGTCGGCCTGCAACAACTCATCCAAGCGATGGGTGACCCACAGGGCCGTCAGGGATTGCTCCCGCACCAGTTGGGCGGTCATGGCCACCAAATCCCCCTGATTTTCGCGGTCGAGGAGGGCCGTGGGTTCATCCAACAACAAAATGTTGGCTTGGCTGGCCAAGGCCCCGGCGATCGCCACCCGTTGTTTTTGACCGCCGCTGAGGGCGTAGATGGGTCGCCGTTCCAAGCCCCCCAGGTTTACCGCCGTCAAGGCCGCCGCCACCCGCGCCGCCGCTTCGGGCCGGGTCAATCCTTCCCCCACCAACCCAAAGGCAATGTCCGACCCCACCGTCGGCATCACCAATTGGCGATCGGGATTCTGAAACACAAACCCCAGCTTGCCGGCGATCTGGGTGGTTCCCTGCTGCGGCACCAACAACCCACTCAAAATCTTCAACAGGGTAGATTTGCCGCTGCCGTTGGCTCCCAACAACATCCAAAACTGGCCGGCGGGAATGGCAAAGGTACATCCCTCCAAAACCCGCTGCCCATTGGGCCAGGCAAAAGATACCCCATCGACGGCGATCGCCCGGTTCATTAGCGAATAAAGCCAGCTCCGGAATTGGTGGCCGTGCTGGATTTTTCCAGCATCTGCACCGCCAAAATTTCGCTGGTCACGACGGCCACACGCTTGCCTTCCACTTTTTCGCAGGTGAGTTCGAGAATTGTCCGCTCACCGGTTTGCAGGTGTTGTACCACCGTTTGGTACAACTCGGTGGCCGCTGCGGCCTCTTTGCGATGGACGAAAACCGGCATGGGGGTGCTGCGCAGGGCAATTTCAATCGTAAACATGAAAACTCGTTCGGGTTACCTCTCCATGCTACCCCTTGGCCCGGGCTTTATTCCTCCAGGCGGCGCAACCGCAACCACGATTCCTGCACTTCCGACTCGTTGCGCGCCAATTGGGCAAATTCCAAAGCGGTTTCGTACGCGAGGCGGGCCCGCTCCCGATCTTTGAGGTCGTTTTGGTACAAGTCACCCAAATCCCGTTGCCAGCGGGCGGCGGTTGCCAAGTCCTCGGTTTCTAGGGCAATGCTGGTGCGGTCTTGATACAGCTCGGCGGCCCGCCAGTAGTTGCCGGTCTCGCGATAGTTGGCAATCAGACCGGCCGCCGCCCCATCCCGCAGGTCGGAACGGTTGAGGTGAATGGCCAACACCCGCGCAATGCCGTAATCCGCCAAGGCCGACCGGGTCTCCATCTGGGCCGTGAGCACTTCCCCGCGCAACAACCGCGTTTGGGCTTCCCCCAACCGATCGCGCAGGGGATACCGCAACGGCAACCCTGTGTTGTATCGGGCTACCGCTGCGGTGAGGTTCCCTCCCTTCGCCTGCATTTGTCCTTGCTGATCCAAGGCGATCGCCTGGGTTCGGTTGTGTTGGTACCGGCGGCTTAGGGCTTGGGCGCGTTGGTTGGCGATCGCAAAAGTGCCCCGTTCCCCCGACATGAGTACCGGTAGGGCGATGTGATTTTCGGCAGCCATTTGGGCGATGGGTTCCCCGAGGGTGTTGCCGTAGGCCCGCAGTTGGCGACCCGTGTCCGCCACATCCGCCAGATGTCGGGCTTGCCCCTGCATTTCCGCCAAAATCCCCAATCCGTAGGCGGCGGCCCGATCGTCCCGCAATTGTTGATACAGGGCGATCGCCCGTTGCACCCGGGTCACCGCCGGCCGGAGTTCTCCCTGCTGCGCCAATTGCCGCCCCGTCATCAACAAATGATCGGCGATCGCCCGCTGCTGGGGATTCCCCAAC
>DMPD01000193.1:0-665 GCA_003456125.1 Cyanobacteria bacterium UBA8156
ATTGCTGGCTGCCAAAGCAGAAGTGGAAGAGCAAAATGATGCCCTGCAGGAAGAAGTGGAGCACCTGTTGGACATCGTATCGGAGATCGAAGATGGCAACTTGACGGTGCAGGCGCGGGTGAGTACCCAAGCCACGGGCTTGATTGCCGATACCCTGAACCGTTTGTCCGAGCAGCTGGGGATTATTCTGGCCACCGTGCTGAGTACCTCGCGGGATGTGACCTTCAACGCCGAAGGTCTGGAAAAGCTGGCGGTGGCGGTAGCCGAAAATGCCCAACAGCAGGTGCAGTCTGTGGTACAAGCTAGCCAAAACCTGGAAAGCATCACCAAGCTGGCGTTGGTGGCCTCCGAGCAAGCCAGCGAAGCCGACTTGGCGGTGGGGTCGGCCCAAGAGGCAGTGGGCAGTGGTCGTCAAGAAGTTGTGAACTTGACCGGTGGGATTGAACAATTGCAACGGGGTACGGAGCAAATGGTGGCTCGGGTGAAGAGTTTGGGGGAATTCCTGGATCTTGCCAAACAGTTTGTGCAAGACCAGAAACGTCTGGCTTCTTTGACCCAGGTATTGGCGATGAACGCTTCCATGGTGGCCGCCCGTGCGGTCGAGCAACGGGAGCCGGATCAGTTTGCCAGTGTGGCACGGGAATTTGAGGCGATCGCCGCCCAAG
>DMPD01000193.1:988-12988 GCA_003456125.1 Cyanobacteria bacterium UBA8156
TTTGAGGCGATCGCCGCCCAAGTCAACAACCTGGCATCGCGAACCAGCGAGGGACTGTTGTTGCTGCAACAGCGGACGGGATTCATTGAAATTGTGGTATCGGGGATTCGACAAGACATTGAAGGTTTGACAGGGCTGGTGAGCAACTTCTCCCAGAGCGTGGAGCAATCCAACGATGCCTTTGAGAACATCCGCCTGGTGACCGAGCGGGTGGCGCGGGTGGGCAGTGCCGTGACCGAATCCAGCCGTGAAATCGCCAACGCCATTCGCCAGAGTTTTGCTTCGGTGCGAGAAATCGAGGCGATCGCCGAGCGTTCGGCTGAACAAGCCAAGTTTACCCGGGAGCGCAGCGCTGAGATGGGGGCCATGTCGCGGCAGTTACTGCAGGAAGTAGAATACTTCCGGTTGCCGCCGGAGAAACTGGCGGCCGTTGGCATTGATGTGGTAGCTACGCGCGTCGAGGAAGACTTGGCAGTTCTGCGGTAGCCTGCGCCCCGTCTTTAACAATTCTTGTGTCAATTCTTTGCCAGACAAAAAGCCTAAAACACGGTGACGGTCATGATGGATGCAGAAGCCGAATTGCAAGCTGAGTTGTCCCAGTTGTTTGCCCTGGATACCCAGAAGTATTTGCAGGTGTACCTGGCAACCGTGCAGCAATTGCAGGAAAGCACTTGGCGGGAAGATGTACAGCAGGCCTATCGAGCGATCCACACCATCAAAGGCGGAGCCGCCACCGTAGGTGCCGAAGCCATTCTGAGGGCTGCCACCGTCCTCGAAGATCTGCTTTCGGAAATGCGCTACCGAGAGCAAGCTCCGTTACTGAGCGATGGGGAACTGCAACAGGCTTTGATGGAAGGGGGCGAGCTGCTGGTGGGCAGCTTGGAACTGACGGACAGCCGGGCGGTGGCACCGCTGGTGCAGCGCTTGGAAGCCCTGCATATCTTTGTGAAGGAACGGTACTTGGCGGATGTCAGCGAAGCCGTGATTCTGCAGAAGGATTTTGCCGAAAACGGCTTTGATTTGGTGATTCTGGATTTAGACATCGCTTTGGAAAACCTGGAAGCTGATTTGCCACCAGGGATTCAGAATGTGGCCACCCAAGTACTGGCTCAGTTGAAAGAAATCGGTCAGGAATTGGCCATGAAGCCAGATTGGTTTACGGCGATCGCCGTGGCCGAGCAAGTCTGCCAAAATGCGGATGCAGCGGTGTGGCGGGAATTTTACAGTGAGTTTCTGCCCCGTTTGAAGCAGTGTGCGCGGCGCGGCGGGCTGATGAGTGAAGGCGTTCCGGCTGTGCCGACGACACCGACCACCGGTAGCCCCGACTCAGGCAGACAGGAACCCCTGGCAAGCGTGCCGCCGGCCCCCGCCGAAAGTGTCCCGATGGCCATGCCGACCGCCGATCGCTTTGTGGTGGAGTTGGCCGGCTCGGAAGAAGACGCAGAGCTGCGGCAACTGTTTGCCATAGACACGCAAAAAGACCTGCAAAATTATTTTGGTACCCTGCAGCAAATTTTGGATTTGCCGTGGAAGGGAGCCATCCAGCAGTTGTACCGGGCCATTCACACCATCAAGGGGGGGGCAGCCACGGTGGGCGCTGAAGCCATTCTCAAGGTGGCGGCGGCCCTGGAGGAAATTTTGTCGGATTTGCGCTACCTAGACGATGCGCCCCCCTTGACCGATGGGAACCTGCAACAGGTTTTGTTGGAGGGGGGAGAGCTGTTGCTGGGGGCTTTGGCGGTGAGCGAGGTTCCCTGGACTTCCGTGCAACGGCTGGAGGCGCTCCGGGAGGAAGTGAAAACCTCGTACCTGACGGGCATCGATGAGCAGGTGCAACTGTGGCAAGAATTTGCCGATCAGGGTTTTGATCTGGTCATCCTTAGCCTCGAGATGGGGCTGGAGGAACTAACCCCCGGTACCCCGGTACCCCCCAGCCTGCCCGAAGTCGCTACGGCCACCCTGGCGCAACTGCGGGAAATTGGGGCGGAACTGGAGATGGCCGCCGGTTGGGAGCAGCTGTTGCAGAAAGGCGAACAGGCGATCGCCCATCCCCAAAGCGATGCCTGGATGCAGTTCTGGCCCTCCTACCTGCAGGAATTGAAAGCCTGCGCCCGCAAAGGGGGCAAACTAGCCCCAACGCCTCCGGTGCCCTCTACCCCACCGGCGATCGCCCCTCGCCCCGCCGAGGCCAAACCATCGAGCAAACCGGCCAGCAAACCGGCTTTGGAGGTGTCCCAGGCCGATGTCCAAATTGCCGTGCCCTTGGAGCGTTTGGAGCGATCGTCCCAGTATCTGGTGGAAACTTTGATGGCCACCCGGGCGACCGAAGGGTTTTATCAGGAAGTGCAAGCGAACCTTTTGCCCTTGGTGGCGTTGGCGCAAGATAGCATTCAATACATTGCCCAACTGCGGGAAGTCCAAGACGATTACGCCTTGGTGGATGCCAACAAAAACCGGGATGGGGGGCTGCAGGTGGAGCGGTACCGCCAGGGGTACACCGCCATCAACCGGTTGCTGGAGATCAGCCTGCGCTTGGTGGAGTTGGGGGCAGAAACCGGGGAAGCCGCCCGCCGCACCGCCGACAGCTTGACCAAATTGGATCGCAGTTTGCGGGGATTGCAACAAACCATTGAAGAAAGTCGGCTGGTGCCCTTTGAAACCCTCGCCTTTCGGACGCGGGGGATTTTGCGGGATTTGACCACTCGGGCCAACAAACCCGCGCAATTGTTTGTGACCGGCGACAAAACCGAATTGGATGCCGGCACCCTCCGAAACCTGGAGCCCGTCTTGCTGCACTTGGTGCGGAACTCCTTCGACCATGGGTTAGAGGCGCCCGAAGATCGGGTGCGGCTGGGGAAACCGGAGCGGGGGCGCATTGACCTGTCGTTGGCGCGCCGGGGGAGTGTATTTGTCTTGGACATTGCCGACGATGGCCGGGGGATCGATCGCGCGAAAATTGCCAGAATTGCCACCGAGAAAGGCTTGCCCCTTACCGACACCAGCACCGACGAAAAATTGTTGGCGGTGATTTGCCAGTCGGGGTTTACCTCCGCCCAAGCCGTGAGCGATATTTCGGGACGGGGTGTGGGGATGGATGTGGTGGCCAGCCAAATCGCCGCCCTGGGGGGCCAGCTCTCCCTGAGTACCCAGTTGGGCCAAGGAACCCGTTTTCGGATGCAGTTGCCGGTGCCCCACCTGTTTGTGCGCTGTACCCTGCTGCAGGCCGGCAACCGGTTGTTTGCGGTGCCCGCCAGCGAGGTGTTCACGATGGTGCTGTTGGATGACCTGCTGGTGGAGGAGGTCACCAATCCGCAGTTGCCCTACCGCCAAACCGTAGTGGAGGATACGGGCGCGGTACCCGCCCTGGATTTGCTGTCCTATTGGCAAGGGGACGAGCAGGGACGCACCCTGCTGCCCAACAGCGTGGCGGTGCGCACCAAGCAGGCCATCGGTACCGATGGCATCTGGTTGTTGGCAGATAGCATTTACGGACAAAACGACCTGTTGGTGAACGCTTTGCCGCCGCCGTTGACCCCCCCCATCGGCATTTTGGGCACCAGCTTGCTGGCGGATGGGCGATTGGTACCGGTAATCGATGCGGCGGCCCTGATTGAGGTGGTGCTCCATACTCCGGAGCGGGCCCAAGGCACCCTCTGGCGCTTGCCCCAGGCTGTGGCTGCCAGCGGTGGTACCAGCGATAGCGATCGCATTTTGGTGGTGGACGATGCGGCCCTGATGCGGCGGCGCTTGGAAGGCAGCTTAACGGCCAAAGGCTACAACGTGCGCACCTGCAGCGATGGTCAAGAGGCCTGGGAATGGTTGCAGGTCAACGAGCTGCCCGCGCTGATTTTGACGGATATTGAGATGCCACGGATGGATGGATTTACCCTGATCGACCGTTGTCGGCAGGCTGGGATGACCATGCCGATTGTGGTGGTATCGTCCCGATTGGCCGAAGAGTGGTCGCAAGAAACCAGCCGGTTGGGGGCCACCGATTACCTCACCAAGGGTTTTTCCACCAATGATTTGCTGAACAAAGTCGCCCAGTATTTCCAAGGAGTGAACCGTGCCGCAACCGTTTAGATTGTTTGCACCACCGGCGGCCCCAGCCGAGCGCGTATTGCTGATGTCGTCGGGGGAACTCCACTTGGCGTTGCCCATTGGCTTGGTGCGGGAAGTGCTGGTGTCCGCCCCGGTCAGCCGTCAGGGCAACAGCAGCACGATCGCCTACCAAGAGATGGGTGAAATCAAAACGGTACCGGTGGTGTTGGGCCGCCGTCCCTGTCCCGATACGTTTACGGGCACCCTGGTGCTGATGCGGGCCGAGTCGTTGGTGGGGGGATTGCTGGCGATCGCCTGTACCGGTTTACCCCGATTAGCCGGGGTGACGGAAAAGGAATGGGAAGCCGGTTCCCCCTTGCCCCCCCCTTGGGCTGGGGGCGAGAAAAGCTACCGCCAGGGCGATCGCTGCTACACCTTCTGCGCGGGAATTCAACCCCGGGCATGATCCTGGCGGTGGGCGTCGATTGCGTGTACTTTTGTTTACAATGTGGAAGGCCACAGCAAGCCAAGCGGGTATCTCAACGAACTCTCGTTTGCTGTTGTGTTTGTTGTTGTTTTTAAGGAGTAGGGTGTGGTGGCGACGGTGCAGCCGGATCGGTTGGGTGGGGCAGCCGATGCAGAAAATGTCTTGGCTGGTGTGCGGTTACGGGATGTCCTCCGCACTCTGCCCAAAGAGGTTTTTCAGAAAAATCGGGTCAAGGCTTGGCTTGGGGTTGTCGCCAGCGTCACAGCGGTGATCGCTGGCTACGGGCTGATTGTGCTATCGCCGTGGTATTTGCTGCCGCTGGCTTGGATTTTTACCGGTACAGCCCTAACCGGGTGGTTTGTGATTGGGCACGACTGCGGTCATCGTTCCTTTGCCAACCGCCGTTGGCTCAACGACTTGGTGGGTCATCTGATTTTTTTGCCTCTTTTGTATCCCTTCCACGGTTGGCGCATCCTGCATGACAAGCACCACAAACACACCAACAAGTTGGGCTACGACAACGCTTGGGAGCCGTTTGTAGCAGAAGCCCTGGTCACCCGCCCTGGAATTGTGCAGTGGGCCTACCAGCGGCTCCGGGGTCGGTTTTGGTGGCTGGCTTCGATCGCCCATTGGTCTATGCTGCATTTTGATTGGCGGCCTTTCACCGGCAAAGCCCGGGCCGACATTCGATTTTCAGCACTGTTGGTGTTGGTTGCCGCCGCGGTCGGCTTGCCCACACTGGTGCTGACCTTGGGTTGGTGGGGTTTGGTGAAATTCTGGCTAATGCCGTGGTTGGTGTATCACTTCTGGATGAGTACCTTTACACTGGTGCACCACACCGCCCCCGATATCCCGTTTTACCCGGAGGAAACTTGGCATGAGGTGCGATCGCAGTTGAGCGGTACCGTCCATTGCGACTATCCGGGCTGGGTGGAGTTCCTTTGTCACAACATCAACGTACACATTCCCCACCACATTTCCACGGCAATTCCTTCCTATAACCTCCGGGCTGCCCACCGCGCGCTGCAAACCCATTGGGGACAACACCTCAAAGAGCGGCAATTTTCGTGGGCTTTGATGAAAGAAATCACCGATCGCTGCCACATATACGATGGGGAAGTGGCTTACCGCAGCTTTGCCGAGATGGATGCTCAGCGCTCCTAGAGCGAAAGCCGTATGCATCACGGTCTTAACCCTTTCGGTCTTTTCTGGCGGTTGCCTAATGACAAAAAGTCGACCTTGGGGCACAATAGGGCGAGATTTCGGGAATGCCCATGCCACGTCTTGCTGCCCTGCGCTTAATTCTGGTTGCGATCGCCACTGGTTTATGGATTGCGGCGTGCCAACCGTCTCCCCCGCCGACCACCGAAGCACCAACCCCACTGGCGCAGGGCAGCGGGGCGACGGGAGGTGTAGAGAGCGAATTGCGCTTGGGGGTGTTGTTGCCAGCCACCGGCGACCTCTCTGCCATTGGTCAACCGATGGTCAAAGGCATTGATTTTTTGGTGGAGACGGTCAACGCCTGCGGTGGCGTACTGAGCAAACCCATTGCCTACATCAAAGCCGACGATCGCACCGATCCAGTCGCGGGCACCGAAGCCGCCACCAAATTGGTGCAGGTGGACAACGTCGGGGCGATCGTGGGGGCCTTCGCCAGTTCCGTATCGGCAGCGGCCATCAGTGTGGCGGCCCCCAACAAAGTGGTGATGGTGTCACCGGGAAGCACCAGCCCCGTATTCACCGAGCGGGCCAAGAAAGGAGAGCTGGACAAATTCTGGAACCGGACAGCTCCCCCCGACACCTACCAAGCCGCAGCCTTGGCCAACCTTGCCTTCAAGAAGGGGTTAAAGAATGTGGCCACCATCGCCATCAACAACGATTACGGCGTAGGGTTTGAGCGGGTATTCGTCGAGACCTTCGAGAAGTTGGGGGGTACCATCACCAACAAGGCCAATCCGACCCGTTACGATCCCAAGGCAGCGACCTTTGAGGCGGAAGTCCGGGGGGCCCTGGGCAGCAAGCCCGATGGGTTGGCGGCGATTTTGTATCCAGAGACCGGCGGGGCCATTCTGAAAGCCGCCTACGAACAGGGGTTGTTGACGGGGGTGCAAGTGTTGCTCACGGATGGCGTGCAGACCGAGGACTTTGCCCAACTGGTCGGCAAAAGCCCGGATGGGAAACTGATTTTGGCCGGGGCCTTGGGCACCGTACCGGGGGCCGATGGTAAGTCCTTGGACACCTTTGCCAAGGCCTTCCAAGAGAAGACCAACACCGCCCTGGGGGCCTATGTCCCCCACTCCTACGATGCAGCCGCCTTGATTGCGATCGCCGCCGAAGCCGCCAAGAGCGGGCGGGGAGAAGCCATTGCGGCGCAATTGCGGACGGTGGCCAATCCGCCGGGGGAAGAAGTCAGCGATGTGTGTCAAGCCTTGGCGTTGGCGCGGGAAGGGAAAGAGGTAAACTACCAAGGGGCCAGCGGCAATGTCGATTTGGATGAGTTTGGGGATGTCCAGGGCAGCTACGATGTGTGGACATTCACCGATGCTGGCAAAATCGAGGTAGTGGATCGCGTTTCCAGCTAATTTGGCGAATTTTGTAACCTATCGGGGAACCCACCATGGCGCTGGAGTTGAAGCAAGCCTCGCCCCAAGAAGTCCAAATCTATATTCCCTACTATCGAGAACCGGCGAAAAAGACGGCTTTGCCCTACGCTATTGGGCTGTACAAGCAAGGAGAAATTCAAGGGGAACGGCTGGTGGAAAATGCTCCACCGGTACCCTTCACCATCACTTGGCGGCCCACCAATTTGCCCAGCGACCCCGTATTGTGCAAAGTCACCTTTGAAGGAGATGCGGAAATGACCTACGAAGTGAGCTTCCAAAACTCAGAGTTCGTGAGCTATCTCATTGATTTTGTCATTGGTCACCGTGAGAAACAGACCCTCGACTTTCCGTCGGGTTTTTATTTCCGGTTGTTTCGGATGAAAACCGTTGAAGGATAGTTTCATGTTGTGGCGCAAAAAGCAAAAAATTGCCTTGGTGGAAGTGACCGGTGCGATCGCTGGGCCCACCCGCAAATTTCTGTTGGAGACCTTTGAGAACCTCCAACGGCAGAAATGGCCGGCGCTGGTGCTGCGGATTGATAGTCCGGGGGGGGTGGTCGGCGACTGCCAGGAAATCCATGCCGGTTTGCAGCGGCTGCGGGCCCACAACATCCGCACGGTGGCCAGTTTCGGCAACATCTCGGCTTCAGGGGGGGTGTACATTGGGGTGGGGGCGGAAAAAATTGTCAGCAATCCTGGAACCATCACCGGCAGCATCGGCGTAATTTTGCGGGGCAACAACCTAGAGAAGCTGTTGGAGCGGTTGGGGGTCTCGTTCAAAACCATCAAATCCGGGCCGTTTAAGGACATTTTGGGCTTCGATCGCCCTACCACCCCCGAAGAGGAAGTCATTTTACAAAAGCTCATCGACAGCAGCTACGGTCAATTTGTGCAGGTGGTGGCGGCCGGGCGGCAATTGAGTCCGGCTACGGTGCGATCGTTCGCCGATGGCCGGGTGTTTACGGGAGAGCAGGCACTGGGGTTGGGCTTGGTGGATCGCCTGGGCACCCTCGAAGATGCCCGCCGGTGGGCCGCCGAGTTGGCAGGACTCGACCCCGAAAAAGCCAAGTTTCAGGTCTTCAAACCGGCCAAACCGCTGGTCAACCGCTTGCTACCGGGCAGTACCACCCTAAACTGGCTGGAACAAGAATTGACCTGGCGGGGCTTGCCGCTATGGTTGTGGCTGCCTTAGGAGAGGGGGCAGAGTAGAAAGAAAAGGGGAGGCGATGAAAGAGAAGTGGATTTGGTACGCCAAAGCGCAAACGGGCGTGTTGCTGTTTCCGTTGGGGCTGTGTCTGTTTGGGGAAGCGGTGACCCGGCGCATTGCCGGGGAATCCTGGTTTTGGTGGGGTACCATCGCCCTGGTGGCGATCAATGCCGGCGTGGGGCTGATGATTGAGAGCGGTTTGATCGGCGGGTTTCCCCGAAACCCAAAATGATCGGGCCGGCGGAGGCCCTGGCCCGGATGACGGTACGGGTGCGGCCCGTAACCACCGAAACCATTCCCTTAGAGCAGGCGGGGGGGAGAGTATTGGCGATCGCCCCCGTAGCCAGCCAGGATTTTCCGACCCAGGACAATTCGGCTATGGACGGCTATGCCCTGCGGGCCGCGGATGCAGGACAAGCGTTGCGACTCCTTGCAACCGGAGAGCCCTTGGTTTCCGGTACGGCGGTGCGGGTATGGACCGGCGGGGGACTGCCACCGGGAGCGGATGCCGTCGTGCCCCAGGAGCAGGGTCAGCGGGAGGGCGATCGCCTGGTAATTCCCCCTGCAATTCAACCAGGGCAATTTGTACGGTATCGGGGGGAAGGGTGTCGGTCGGGAACCGTCTTGTTGGAGGAGGGGCAGCGGCTGGGGGCAGCCGATTTGTCGCTGTTGGCGGCCACCGGCATCGCCGAAGTGACGGTGTACCGGCGACCGGTGGTGGGGTTGTTGGCCAGCGGCAACGAAGTGCAACCCCTAGGGGAACCCCTGCGCGCGGGTCATGTGTACGATGCCAATCGCTACGGACTGACGGACTTGCTGACCCAAGCCGGTTGTGACGTGCAGCATTGGGGGATTGTGCCGGACGATCGCCCTCGATTGCAGGAAGTATTGATGCAGGCTTTAGCTGCCGATGCGGTGGTGAGTACGGGGGGCACCGCCGTCGGCGACAGCGATTGGGTCGGGGCCGTGTTGGCGGACCTGGGGGCGGAAATCGCAGTGCAGTCGATCGCCATCAAACCCGGCAAGCCCCTAATTTTTGCTACCTTTGCCCAATATCCAGCCCTGTATTTTGGGGTGCCGGGGAATCCGGTGTCGGCTTTGGTGAGCGGCTGGCGTTTTTTGCAACCGGTTTTGCGGCAACTGGGGGGCGAAACCACTCCCGTCCAGCCTTGGCGGTGCGAGACCCTGGATCGGTTGCCGGGGGCGGGCAACCGGGAAAACAATCTGTGGGGCACCCTAATATGGGAACAGGGAGAACCTCGCTTTCGGTTGGCCGCCGGGGTGCAAAACTCTGGCAACATTTGGGGAATGGGCGGAGTCACGGCGTTGGCGGTGGTTCCCCCCCACATCGAAGCGATCGCCCCTGGCGAGGAGGTTTGGGTATGGCCTGGGTTGTAAGGATTTTGGGATTCGGGCTGGGGTTGTGGCTGGCGTTGGGGGGAGGGTTGTGGGCTAATCCCGGAACGCCCGCCGAGCTGGTGAGCCGGGGGCAAGCGCAATACCAAGCGGGGGAAGTCACCGCCGCTTTGAATCTCTGGCAACAGGCAGCCACCGGTTTTGCCGCCTTGGGCGATCGGGAAGGGCAGGTACAAGCCCTCAGCAACGCGGCGGTAGCCGCCCAGCAATTGGGAGACTGGGACACCGCCCGGCAAGCCCTCGATCGCGCTCTACCGTTTTTGGGCAGTGTATCGGTGCGGCGGCAGGCTCAGTGGTACAACACCGAAGGCAGTCTGTGGCTAACCCTCGGACAGCCGGAAAAAGCGATCGCCGCCTGGGAGAACGCGAGCCAACGGTACCAAGCGGCCGGCGATCGCCGCGGGCAGGTACGGGCCGCCGTCAATGGGTCCCAAGCTTTTCAGCAGATGGGATTTCACCGGCGTGCCTTGGAAGCGCTGAGCGCCGTCCAACCGTTGGTACCTTTGGTCGAGGGTACCGAACAAGGGGCCTGGCACCGCCGTCAGGGGGAAGTGTGGGCCGCCCTGGGAGATACCCCAGCGGCGATCGCCGCCTTTGAGCAGGCGCGCACCTTGGCCCCCACCGCCGCCGAGCGGGCATGGGTAGACCTAGCCTGGGGGAACCTCCTGCGGGACGAAGGGGCCAGCCAAAGGGCCCTGGATCGGTACGCCCAAGCCGAAGCTGGAGAAGCCGCCGTCTTGGCCCGGTTGCAGGAGTTTGCCCTATTGGTCGCCAAGCAACGGTTTGCCGAAGCCCAACCACGGATTCCGGCCCTGGCAACCGCCTTGGAGGCATTGTCCCCCGGTAGCTTCCGCAGCCAACAGCGCATCGTGTTCGCCGAAAATCTAGCGCCGTTGAACCGCGAGGAGGCTGCCCAGCAGCAGCTCAACACCGCGATCGCCGAAGCCGAGGCCCTGGGCGATCGCCGCACCCTATCGTGGACTTGGGGCACCCTGGGGCACCTTCAAGAACAACGGCGGGAATGGATCGCCGCCGAAACCTGGACGCGGCGGGCCTTGCAACTGGCAGAGTCCCAGCAAATGGGGGACTTGGGGTACCGTTGGCAGTGGCAATTGGGGCGCTTACGCCAACAACAGGGGGATACCACCGGGGCGATCGCCGCCTACCGGGCCGCCGTCACCACCCTCAACACCCTGCGGGGAGACTTGGTCGCCACCGCCCCCACCGCCCAATTTTCCTTCCGGGAGAGCGTCGAGCCGGTGTACCGGGAACTGGTCGGCTTGTTGTTGGGCGATCGCCCCGGCCAAACCGAATTGGGGCAAGCCCGACAAGTGGTGGAATCTTTGCAGCAAGCCGAACTCACCAACTACTTTCGGAACGACTGCCTGACGGCCCAACCCGTCCAACTCGTTAACGTCGATCCCAACGCCATGATTTTGTACCCCATTGTGTTGCCCGATCGCCTGGAAGTAATTTACGAAATACCAGGTCAACCCCTGCAACGGTTTCAGCAACCCGTCACCGCCGCCCAACTCGAAGCCACCGTCGAACAACTGCGGGCCGATCTGCTCGACCCCACCTCAGCGGACTACCTCGCCGGCAGTCAACAACTGTACAACTGGTTGGTGCGGCCCGTCCTTACCAATACGACCGTCAAAACGCTGGTGTTTGTGCCCGATGGCACGTTGCGCAACATTCCCTTTGCTGTGCTGCACAACGGGCAGCAGTTTTTAGCCGAACAATTCAAAATTGCCGTCACCCCCGGTTTGGAGCTGCTGGACACCCGTCCCCTCACCGCCCAGCCCTTGGGGGCCGTGGCCGCTGGCCTCACCGAAGGTCGCCAGGGATTTTCACCGCTGCCCAATGTCGCCACCGAAGTCGCCCGCATTCAGCAGAGTTTGCCCAGTCGGGTGCTGGTGGATCGCACCTTCACTACCCGCGATTTGGAAAAAGCCATTCGCGATACCCCCTTCCCCGTCGTGCATTTGGCCACCCACGGCCAATTCAGTTCCAACGTCGAAAACACCTTTTTGTTGACCTGGGACGGCCGCCTCAACATCGAAGATTTGAACCGATTGTTGCAATTGCGGGAGCGGGATCGGGCGATCGAGTTGCTGATTTTGAGCGCCTGCCAAACCGCCGTGGGCGATCGCCGGGCGGCCCTGGGGTTGGCCGGCACGGCCATCCGGGCCGGTGCCCGCAGCACCGTCGCCTCGTTGTGGTCCGTCAGCGACGAAGCCACTGCCC
>DMPD01000054.1 GCA_003456125.1 Cyanobacteria bacterium UBA8156
AAACCCCCCGTTGGCCCCAAGGGTTCCTGCGCGGTCGCGGCAACGAAGGGGTGGCCGCCAGCTTGAGTCAAACCGCCAACTCCATTGGCTACGTCGAAGCATCCTACGCCGCGCAGAACAGGATCAACGTGGCGCAGGTCGAAAACAGAGCCCGTCGTTTTGTGGCGCCGTCTGTTTCCGAAGCGGCTCGGGCCTTGGCCACCTCTCGATTTGGGGAAAACTTTGACCTAGATGCTTCCGATCCGAGCGATGGCTACCCAATCGTGGGCGTGACCTGGATCTTGCTGCGCACCAATATGCCGGCGGGCCCGAGAAAAGAAGCGATAAAGCGTCTGATGGATTGGATTTTGACCAAGGGTCAAAACATCAACCAGACCTTGGAGTACGTGCGCTTGCCGGCCGATGTCGCGCAACGGGCGCGGACAGCGGTGCAAACGCAAATCCGCTAAGCGGGTTTCCCTGAGGTGGGGTTTCCGGCGAGAGCTTTGGTTCCTGCCGTTTTCAACCACCATCCTCCACAATGGGCGAGCCGACGAGAAATGGGTAGACCCTGCTGTCAGGATGTTCTACTGAATTTCTCGTCTTTTTTCTTTGGCCCCTTGCTGGTTCCCCGGCCGAAACGCAATGCCAACCGTTGCCGGAAATCCAACGGAAGTCCAATGGCGGCCCGAACATTAAGAGGGAATTAAGGGGACATGGGTAGGGGCGAATGGTTGTCATGGATTGGGCAATGTGTGTAAATGTTAGGATGTTGTATGCGGGGTAATTATGGCTGAGATTTCCCGAGCAGAGGAGAGTATCCTGCGATCTTTGGCCGATAGCGTCGAGATTGACATTAAGCAGCAAAACCCCCTGTCCGATTTTTGGGAGAAGAGCTTTACGGGCGTTGCTTGGGGAGGGGCTCTGATTGCGGCCAGTGTGTTGTTCCTGATCACCTGGCGCGTCAGTCTCGATGCTTGGCCGGCCATCCAAGCTTTTGGGCCCGGTTTTTTGGTCGGGCGAGAATGGGTCACCGATGACGATATTTTCGGGGCTCTGGTTTTTGTCTATGGCACTTTGGTTTCGGCGGGTCTGGGCATCAGTTTGGCCATTTTGCTGGGGGTGGCGGTGGCCATTTTGACCAGCGAGGACTTGGTACCGAATTACGTGCGCCGGCCGATCGCCTTTTTGGTGGAGTTGTTGGCGGCCATCCCCAGCGTGATTGTGGGGTTGTGGGGGGTCAACGTCTTGATTCCGAGGTCGATGCCGCTGCAAGGGTTTTTGCACAACAATTTCAAGTGGTTGCCCCTCTTCAGCTCGGAGCCGATTGGGCAGAGTTTGTTTGCCGCGGGGATGGTATTGGCCGTGATGGTGGTGCCCACGGTCGCCGCGGTGGGACGGGAATCGTTGCTGGCGGTACCGCCCGAGTTGCGCAGTGCTTCGATGGGGCTGGGGGCCACCCGGTGGGAAACGGTATTCAAAATTCAGGTGCGGACGGCCCTGTCCGGGATCATTGGGGGTGTCATGTTGGCGTTGGGTCGAGCGTTGGGCGAGACCATGGCCGTGGCGTTTGTGATTGGGAGTACGATTCAAATCTCGCCCTCGCTCTTGGATGCAGGCTATTCCATCCCGGTGGTGTTGGCAAACGAATTTGGCGAAGCCATCAGCAAGCTACACATTGGGGCCTTGATGTACCTCTCGTTGATTCTGTTTGCGATTACCCTGATTGTGAACGTTGCCGCGCTGCTTTTGGTTCAACTGGTGAGCATTAAGTCGAGGTAGGTTATGAACTCTGGGCAAGAACTGGATATCGATTTGATGGAGCCCCTGGCCCAAAACCGTCGGATTTTTACGTGGGTGTGCACGGCAATCGCTTTTACGTTGTCGGTAATAGCTTTGGTGCCGCTGTTTTCGTTGACTTGGGAGATTCTGTCCCAGGGGCTCAATCGCCTGAGTTGGGCCACGCTGACCGGATTGCCGGCACCAGTGGACTTGTCTACGGACACCGGGTTTGTGAGGAACCAAACGGGAGGGTTTGCCCATGCCATTTTGGGAACGCTTTACCTGGTGGGAATGGCTTCGGTAGTGTCGTTGCCGTTGGGCATCATGACGGGGATTTTCCTGTCCGAGTTTGCCCGGAACCGCGCCTATGGCTACATCATTCGCTTTGTGATTACGGTGTTGAGCAGCGTGCCTTCCGTAATTATGGGGGTGTTTGCTTACGGGTTGATCATTTTGCAGGGGTGGACGAAGTTTTCGGCGATCGCCGGGTCGTTTGCGCTGATGTGTACGATGCTGCCGATTGTGTCGCTGACCACGGAAGAAGCGCTGAAAATTGTGCCCCAATCTTACCGATTGGCGGCGGCCGGTTTGGGAGCGCCGAAGTTTTACAGGGTGCTGCGGACGGTCGTACCGGTGGCGGTGCCGGGGATTACGACGGGTTCCTTGTTAGCCATTTCACGGGCGTCCGGGGAAACGGCGCCGTTGATTTTTACCTCCCTATCGACTCAGTTCTGGCCCACCGGGATTTTTGAGCCGATGCCGTCGTTGTCGGTGTTCATTTTCAACGGGTCGGGATCGCCGTTTTCTTCCGAGCGGGAGATGGCTTGGTCGGCTTCGTTCACACTGCTGTTTATTGTCCTGACGGTGAATTTGCTCTCGCGGTTGTTGACCCGCAGCCGGTTGAAATCTCGATAAATTTGGGGCATCGGTTTGATTGTTGATTTGAAGAGGAAAAAGCGATGTACGGACAGGAAACCACAACCATTCGGCGTTACGTTGACCCCAACATTCGGGATGCGACCCCGGCTTTGCGGGCCCAGGATGTCGCCTTCTCTTACGGCACTACCAAGGTGTTGGAAGGGGTATCGATGGACATGTATCCGAACCAGATCACGGCGTTGATCGGGCCTTCGGGTTGCGGCAAATCGACGTTTTTGAAGGCGTTGAACCGCATTGGGGAATTGGAGACCAAGGTCAAAGTAGACGGGAAAATCGAGTTCTTCGGTCAGGACATCTATGCCCCCGGCGTCAACCTGAATACGGTGCGGCGGCAGATTTGCATGGTGTTTCAGCGGCCCAACCCTTTCCCCATCAGCATTTACGACAACATTGCCTACGGGTTGCGCCTGGTGGGCATGAAGAGCAAGGCCAAACTGGATGAGGTCGTCGAAACCGCACTCAAGGGAGCCGCCATCTGGGATGAGGTGAAAGACAAGCTGCAAAAATCGGCCTTGGGGTTGTCGGGCGGTCAACAGCAACGTTTGTGCATCGCACGGGTGATTGCGGTGCAACCCAAAATCATTCTGATGGACGAGCCTTGTTCGGCCCTTGACCCGATTTCCACCATCAAAATTGAGGAATTGATGTTGGAGTTGAAGGAAAAGTTCACGATTGTGATTGTGACCCACAACATGCAACAGGCTTCGCGGGTGTCGGACTACACGGCGTTTTTCAACGCCGGCGAAGACCGCATGGGGCACATGGTGGAATACGACCACACGGTGAACATTTTTGGGTCGGCGAGCAACCAGGCTACCCGCGACTACGTCAACGGGAAGTTTGGTTGATTTTGTGTGCTGTGGATCGCCGGCTTGGGCGATCGCCCAACCTCCCTCCGGCAGGGAGGTTTTGCGTTTGGGGCTTAAGTTTGGGGCTTATATAGTCGTTTCGGATAGAAATGAGACACTTTGCGGGCTTTCTTGGCTCCCCTCTCCCGCGCTGGGAGAGGGGCTGGGGCGTGGGCAAACCTCTCTAGATTAATTAAAATGACTATAACGGAGGTAGAGCAT
>DMPD01000213.1:0-5814 GCA_003456125.1 Cyanobacteria bacterium UBA8156
ACCTTGGCACTGCGGTTTTTGCCCCTGGTGTTGGAAGAAATCCAAAACCTTGTGCGGGCCGTGTTAACCCGGGGCATCGTCTGGCGGCGGTTGGGGTGGAAGCGATCGCTCGGGATCTGGTTAGCGGTGGGGGAGCGTTTGGCCACCAACCTGTTTAACCGGGCCGAGCAGGCGGCCGCTGCCATGATGGTGCGGGGATGTACCGTACCCAGTCGCCACCGGGTGCCGTGGGGATTGTTGCCGGCGCGGGCACGGGACGGTTGGGCTGGGGGCCTGCTTCTGCTATTTTGGGGACTGCGGATTGGCTTAGGGGGCACCCCATGACGTTTTTTCAGCCCGAAGGTACGGCGGCCGGCGAGCGGTTGGTTCAGGCCACTTGTGAAAAGTTTCAACTTTCCCCTCACAACCTGGGCATCACCGTTTTGATGTACAACACCCCCTCCGCCCTTGACCTAGGAGCGGCCAACCCCCAGGGATTTTGGCAACAAAAAATCCGGGGCTGGAGTTGGCGCGGCCTGGAATTGACCTATCCCGCCAGCGTGATCAAGCTGTTCTATGCCGTCGCCGTTTTTGAGTGGCTCCACCGGGGCATGCTAACCCCTTCCCCCGAACTGGAACGGGCCCTGCACGATATGTTGGCCCATTCCAGCAACGATGCCACCGGCTACGTTGTGGACATGCTGACCGGCACCACCAGCGGCCCCGAATTGCCGCCGGGCCCCTTCGAGACCTGGCAGCACCAACGGCAACTGGTGAATCGGTATTTTCACAACTTGGGGATACCGGTGTATGCCCCGATCAACGTCTGCCAGAAAACCTGGAACGAAGGACCCTACGGTCGAGAGCGGTTGTTTTACGGGGACAACATGGGCAACCGCAACCTCCTCACCACCGATGCCACTGCCCATTTGTTGCACAGCATCATCGGCGGCGTGGCTGTCAACCCCCAATCCAGCCACCACCTGCGATCGCTCCTGCAACGGAGCCTAGACCCGGCCGACCTAGCCGCCGATCCCGAAAACCAAGTCAACGGCTTTTTGGGTCAAGCCCTGCCGGCCGGTGCCAAATTGTGGTCGAAGGCCGGCTGGACCAGCCAAGTCCGCCACGATGCCGCCTACATCGAGCGCCCCGATGCCAATGCCCTCCTGGTGGTAGTATTCACCGAAGGGCAATCCGCCAACACCGAACTGTTGCCCTTCCTCGCCGCCCAAATTCTCGCCCGCTGGAATTAAACCGCCAACCGCAATCCAGACTTAAAACTCACCGGTCTGCACCATGCGGTACCACTTGCTCTCCCCCTCACGGGTCTGCTGCAACACCTCGGCGATCGCCTCTGGCGCGTTGTACCACGTCAAATCGGCTCGGTTCAAAGACTTTTGCAAAGCGGCGATCGCCTCCGCCTGTTCTTCGGCAAACTGGGCGAAGGGGTCGGGCAAAAAATGGCGCAGGGGCAACTGACTCAACTGCAAAATCCCTTCCCGCACCTTGGTAATCACCTCTCGGGCCAACTCCACCCGCACCCGCAGCTTAAGTTCCTTGGCCCACCGGGCACTGGTGGCGTACATCGGCGGCAACTGATTCAGAGCGTAGGCCGCCACCTCTTCCAGCACAATGCGCTTGGCTGCGGGCAGGGGCAACCGAGCAATCTGCTTTTGGGCCACCTGCAACACTTGAAATTCCAGAATGTTCACAAAACCATAGGAAGCCCGCAGCATATAGACCGCAAAATCGCGATCTTCTTCTTCCTTTTTCGCCTTGGGCACCGGATGCTTCGCCCGTTTCAAATAAGCCTTAATGCCTTCCGCCATCCGCCGACCGCCGGTACCCACTTCCGCTTCTTCCTCGCGAGGGGCCAGCGGTCTCTGCTTGGCATCCACGATCGCCGCCGCCACCGCCCGGGGTACATCTCGCCAGTACAGGTTTTTTTGGTTGCACAGCTCTTGAATGCGAAACAATGACTGTTCCGGTGAAACCAAATCATGGGGGGGCAGCGGCTCCGGATTCCGTAAGGGGGCATTGGTCGCATTGACAATGGCTTGCCGCACCACCGCCGAAATCTGGCGGCCGCACTCTTCCTGGGCCCGTTGTCGTTGCTTGTCCCATCCCCGTTGATTGGTCGCATAAAACAGGGGCAATTGATTGAGGGCGTAAGCCGCTACATCCGCCAGCCGGATTTGCTCTTGAATCCTAGGCTCGAGGCGGGCCATTTGCACCTTGGCTTCCGCCACAACCAGTTCTTCCATTACGTTGCGACAGATTGTCATGGTCCGGCATTCGTCCCTATCCCTTATGGTAGTACGAGCATCGGTCAGAGGAGCCATGGACTTGACAGCAAATCCTATCCCCCCCCTTCCCTTAGACATCCTCCAATCGCAGCAGCTCGCATCGCAATTACCGGGCAACCCCAAACTCTCGGTGTTTGAGCGCGCCTGGCGCACAGTGGCTCAATGGCCCGCCACCGACGCGGTCTACTACGTCCAAGGGTTTTTGACCGGCGCCCGCCCACAGCCCCAAGAACACGCGTGGGTAGAGCTGTCCGATCGCCGTCTTGATCCCAGCCTCCCCCCCGGCAACCCCCAAAAATTTGGCTACTTTACTTGCCGGCGGTTTACGGTCGCCCAGGTCAAAGCCGCGATCGCCGAAGCCCAAGAAGACTATCCCGAAGACGAAGCCCTGCCCATCTACGACCCCGCCCCCTACGCCTACTACGGCGACCTATTTTTGGGTGGGGTCGCCTATCAACAAGCCTGGGACGCAGCGATCGCCCATCAGCGCTGACCGGAATTACTCGGTCGCCAATTTGCCAACGGACTCATCAACAAATAACCAGCCCCAAACGACAACACCACAATCAACAGCACCGTCAGCCCGACCCATAGCCGCGACACCGGCCCATCGGTCTCCAACTCCGTCGTCAAGTCCTCAGCCGGCACCGGTGCCCCCACCTCCGTGTGCAAACGCTCCGGCTCCACCGTCGGTGGCTCCTCCACCGCAATGCGCAACCGCACCGTGCCGTCATCGGGCGATCGCAAATCCAAACGGGTCACCGTTTCAAACGGAATCACATTGTCCAAGTCCAGCATGGCTGGCTCGGTCACCAGTTCCCCCAGCTGCACAATCGTCTCCAGCCGACGATCCGACTGATCCAACAGAATGTGCATCTCCCGTTGCCCCCGGGCGATCGCCTCCCGCAGAGATTGATTGTTGGCGGCAATCGCTTCGACCTCCGCCAACAGCCGTTGATTTTGGTTCAGCAACGCCGTCCGCTCTGCTTCGAGGGTTGCCAACTTCGCCTTCGTGGCATGGAGTTCCCGAGCTAGCTGCCGGTAGATTGGAATCGGTACTGCCGGTTGATAGGCCGGACGCGCTTTGGGTGCAGACTGCATAGCTTCTTCCGAAATTTGCCCAGCACTCTAGCATTGATTGGAGAATTGCCAAGGCCTAAGCCGACCAACGTTGGGGCTGCCAGAGGCTCGGCACCAGTTGCGCCAACACCGACTCCGCCGGTACATAGGTCGCCGTCGAAAACTGCGACCACTCCTCGCGGGCCACACTGCCCACCAAGCGATCCACCACCACCCCCATCCCCGCCAAACCGGCCGGTGCCAATTCTGTCAAACGCACCACCGTCAGCTTTTCTGGCAAAATCGCCTCCGAGTCACCCAACGCCCGCCGCAGCGACACCAACGGTATGCCTCCCCCTTGATGGTTGATGACCCCCAGCACGGGTGCACCGTAAAACGGCAGGGGCAAAATGTAGGAACGCTCCACCAGCAGAATTTCCGCCACCAAGGTATCGGCAAACGCCAAAGTTTGCTCCCCCAGGGTAACCAACACCAACCGCCGGACTGCCAGCGGCATCAACTCACTCAAGTTTTGGAGTACCAAGCCGGTAGTCAAGGAAAGCTCTGGGGATGGCATAGGCTTAGGAAATCTTCTGCAACGCTTCTTCCAATGCTTCCCGCGTCACCGGCTTTGGCAAATAGTCATCCGCCCCCCGCTTCATCCCGTATTCAATCTCCAGCTTCGTTTTCTTGGTCGAACTCAAGATGACGTATTGCTTGGCCGTTTCGGGAGTCGTCCGCAACTGCCGCAAAAACTTGTAGCCATCTTGCTCCGGCATCACAATATCTAAGAAAACCGCCGCATACTTACCCGTTGCAATTTTTTCAAGTGCTCCATCGGTCGATTCCGACTCCTCCACCGTGTGGCCCAATTCATTCAGAAAGCTGCTCAACAAGTGACGTTCCGTGGCGCCATCGTCAATAATCAAGAAATTCATTTCACCAACTCCTTCCAAGATACCCGCGAAAAATTTCCAAGTTTCCAGACTGAAGACAGTCTTCGATGGTCGCCGCAAATTGTAACAGCGATCCCAGCAATTCCCTCGTTTTCCCTACCTCAATGCCAAGCGCATCGTCACCATGCCAACCAGAGAGAAACCTAGACCAAAACATCCGAGGGGAGAGGTGCCAACTCCCGCAAAATCGTGCGTAGCTGGTCACGGAAACTATCGGTATCTTCTGATGTCCGGGGCTTGGCAATAAACCGACAGCCCGTCCACTTGGCTCGAAAATTATTGGTCATGCTGTTTTCTGCTGTCACCAAGACAATGGGAATGCCCTCCAAGGCTTTTTGCTTGCGGATGTGCCGGATTAATTCAAACCCACTCAAACCGGGCATGTTGATATCCAAGAAGATAACCGATGGCAGGTACGACAGCAGCATTTGTGTCGCTTGGGTTGCATCATCGGTGTAATTGACCTGATACCCCCAACCGTTCAACAAATCTCGAAACTGGCGCAACAAAACCGGCGAATCATCCACCACAAACACCTTGGGGGAGCTGGCATCCGGAGGCCGACTGGCTCCTTCCTTCGTCTCATCCCCCAACGAACTGTCTTCCGAACGTTCTGCCAGGGGCACAATCGAAACAATCTTCTTCTGGGCCAGCTTGTCCAACAGCAAAGCCGTTCGATAAACTGCCTGCTTAAAGTTGTCGGCAATTTCGCTAATCCGGTGTTGTCCCGTCGTGACCTTGGCAAACAGTGGAAAATTGTCATTCCCGACCCGCGCCAACATGTTCGCCGCATCCAGCAGCTGTACCCGCTGGTAGGGATGGCGCACACATTGAAACTGCTCCCATTGTTTCGCCTCGCGGCTGGCATTCCCTTCCAGCAAAGCCAGTTGCCAGACCGGCAGCACCGTACTAAAGTCCGGAATGGGCGACCACACAAACGAGAACCGGTCTTCTAAATGCATCGCCAACAGATTCTCGGCCAAAACCTCCTTCAGCACCTGCTTGGTCGGCTCCGGGTAGCGCCCAAATACCTGGCTCACAAAGGCATAGCTCTGCGGCCCGCCTCCCTGCTTCTGCTCCCATTCCGGCAACCGTGCAAATTTGATCCCCTGGATGGCAAACTTGCGCGTCAGCGTGGCAATGGCTTCCTCTTCCTCCTCCACCAGCACAATGCCCCCCGCATGGAGCAGCAGTTTCCAACTGTGGTGGGGGGTTGCCACCTTGAGCAGCCCTGTGGAACGCACCATGACACGCATGGCCGCCAACAGCACATTGAGCTTGGCATCCTTGACGACCTGCCCAGCCGCTATGTCTCCGCCTGAATAGCCGTTTGGCTCTATTAAAGAGGATGCAGAAGTCATTCGTACCTCGTTCCCTCGGGTCGCACGTTGCTCTTAACGCTCTTCGCTTCGCTGTTAACTTTGGTGCCGTTAACTTTGTTGCTGCTAACTTTACAGCCGCTTTGTGGCCACTAACCTTGCCTTGATTCCGATCGGAGCTCTGGTCGGAGCTCT
>DMPD01000213.1:6159-8771 GCA_003456125.1 Cyanobacteria bacterium UBA8156
CTCTGGTCGGAGCTCTGGTCGGGGCTCTAGCTCTGTCGCCCTGTCCAAAATCTGCCCTTTCCAGAATCTGCCGTGTCCAGAAAAGTTATCCGGAGTTGGCTGCCCTAATGAGCCGTCCTAACGATAGGTTAAAACCCTACGTCAATCCTATCCACCCACCTTACCCATCAATTTTACACACCAACGGTCACCAAAGTCTAATCAGAACCCAACTATCCATGGCCACAGCTCCCCCCGCCCAAGCAATCGCAGGGCGGGGGTGACTTCCGCACCTCCATCATCTCACCCTCGGTGCCTTTCTCCATAGACCGGTACAAGATAGATCTCTACGGGTACGCCTGTCCTGGATTCTATGGATACGTCTGTCCGTTGGTGTATGCGCCTGCTTGTTGCTGCCAAAGGCTTTGCACTACCACCAAAGAGCATGCAAAAGGGTGCGCAAGACCCGCCAACGCTGACTTGTCAGGCGGTTTTTTTACAATGTACACAGTAGGGGAGAGCAGTCTCCAGGGCGCTTGGAGGAACTGGTAGCCCCAAAAAGCTAGTAGTCAAAAAACGTAATGTCAAAAGGGCTTGCTTCAGGGGGGGCCTCGGGCACCGCGGCCAGGCGGGCTGCAGCTTCCTGCTGGGCAATCTGGCGATCCAGCTCTTGCAGGCGTCCATCGATGTATCGTTGACGAGACTCCAGGCGCTGGCGCTCCTGCAGCAGGTGTTCCCGTTCGTTGGCCAACTGGTGCAGGTGGATGTAAATGCTGGAAGGGGTTTTCTTGGGGGGGAGCGATCGCAGGCGTTTGCGGGGGAGGGGACGCATCATCCAGGAATCTCGCTATACTGCATGCAAACCAATTTTAGGTGGCGGATACCGCAAACGGTAGGGTAACCTGGTTCTGATTGAATTTCTATTTCGACCTTCTTCCGGGGGCTGGCTCTCTGGCTGAGGCAGCAATTGGGAGCCGCAACCGGGGGGCAACCCAAAATTGCAAATGAATTGCAAATTACCTGTAGAGACCTTTTTAGGAAAAGCCCTATGAGCGTTGTTAGTCAAGTTTTGTTACAAGCGGACGACGAGCTGCGGTATCCCAGTATTGATGAGTTGCAAAACATCAAGGATTTTTTGCAAACGGGTGCCCAGCGGGTACAAGTGGCGGCTACGCTGGCCGAAAACGAAGACAAAATCATCAAGAAGGCCAGTGCCGAGCTGTGGAAGTTGCACCCAGACTACATTGCGCCGGGGGGGAACGCCTATGGTCAGCAACAACGGTCGCAGTGCATCCGGGATTATGGGTGGTACCTCCGGTTAGTGACCTACGGGGTTTTGGCCGGAGACAAGCAACCCATTGAGCAAATTGGCCTGATTGGCGCCCGGGAAATGTACAACTCCCTGGGAGTCCCCCTCAAGGGTATGGCTGACTCGATTCGCTGCCTCAAGGAAGCAGCGTTGGCTTTGTTGAGCAAAGAAGAAGCGGATTTGGCGGAACCATACTTCGACTATCTGATTCAGGGCTTGCTGTAGCACCGCTGCGATCGCGGATACTCATTAAACCTCTCGCTTGACCCTTCTGCTGTGTCTTAGGGACTTGTGTGTCCTGAGGGCTTGGGCGGAGGGGTTTTTGATGGTTGGGCCAGAGGGCGGCGATCGCACAAAAATCGGGCTATAGTTAAGCGTAACGCCCATGGTTGCCCTTATGAACGCATCGGATCGCCCCCGCGCTTCCCGCGCCCTGGTTCTAAAAGGCGGCAGTACGCCCTTCGCTACCCGTATTTTCCAGGAGGGTCACGCTTCGCCTGAGCAATTTGAGCGGGCCGTCAAAATGAGCCAAGAAGAAGACTTGCCCATCCTTGCTGCCCTGGAAAAGGTGATCGATCGAGCTTTGCCCCCCGAGATTCAGCGTTACTGCAAACGCCTACAACTTTTTGAATTGAAGGTAGCCTTTGGGCTGGAGGCGACCGACCCAGGGCTAGACCCGACTTTGTTTGACATCGATAACATTGGGGCGATGCTCGACAAAGAGGTGATCCCCATGAAGACCTGCACCAACCACAGCGTGTTGCCCCTGCGCAAGACCGACTCGATTTTGGTGGTGGGGATGGTGGATCCCAACAGTTACTTGGCTTTGGACGAAATTACGACCCTGGCCAGCAAACAAAGCCTCACCGTCCAGCGGCGCGTGATTGCCAAGCAAGATTTTCAGCAGGTGATCGATCGCATTCGGGATGCCCAAACCAGCAAGAGCAAGACCGAAGCGAGTGCCGGTCTGAGCGAAGAAGCCCTGATGGTGGGCGACGATGTATTTGGCGAAGATCTTACGGATGCCGAGCAGGGGGAAGACCTCAGCACTTCGGCCACCAACGAAAATTCCGCGCCGGTCATTGCCCTCGTCGATAAAATTTTGGCTAAGGCTCTCAAGGAAGGGGCCTCGGATATTCACATTGAGCCGCAGGAGAAAGAACTGCGGGTGCGGTTCCGGAAGGATGGGTTGATGCGGGAGCAGTTTTTCCTCAGCGACAACAAGCGGCTGCCGAAAAACATTGTCAATGCTGTGGTGTCCCGTTTCAAGATTATTTCCAACCTGAACATTGCCGAAAAACGGGTACCCCAGGATGGCAAGCTC
>DMPD01000262.1:0-526 GCA_003456125.1 Cyanobacteria bacterium UBA8156
GGCCGCCGCCGCCGCCCCGGCCCTCACCATCATCGCCGCCGGTTTGCTGCCCGTCCTGCTGCTGAGTTGGCAAATCGCGCGATCGCGCCGGATCGGCTAGCGCCGCAACACCGAAGTCACAATCACCGTCACCGTTGCCGAAGCAATCAACGTAAATGCCAACTGAATCACCCATTGCGTTGCCTGCTGGTAATTCGCAAAGCGATCGTTAAACTTTTCGGCGTTGTCTTCGATATGCTGCAAACGCACTTCAAGCTTGGCAAATCGCTCGTCAATTTGGGCGAAGCGCTCATCAATCTGGACAAACCGCTCGTCAATCTGGGCGAATCGCTCGTCGATCCGGACAAACCGTTGCTCGAAAGTATCCAGACGGGCATTGAGGTTCGTCAGTTGCTGCAGAAAAGCCGTTTGAAACTCTTGGTCGGTCATAGGCTGTACCGGAGCGCACCTCTACCATAGCCGAACGGGTAAAAAAATAGCGGGGCGGGGCCACGCCCTGTCACCCACGCTATAGAGGAATTATCCG
>DMPD01000262.1:847-10141 GCA_003456125.1 Cyanobacteria bacterium UBA8156
TAGAGGAATTATCCGAGACATAGCTTGGATGCTACGGCGACAGAGACCCGCACAACATCAGCAATTTGGCGGATTAGTAAGCATCCTGCAATTCGTAAAAATCCGGCGTGATGTAGTCCTTGCGCATGGGGTACCCCACCCAGTCTTCCGGCATCAAAATCCGCTTCAGGTTGGGATGCCCTTCGTACACAATCCCGTACATATCAAACGTTTCCCGTTCCTGCCAGTCCGCCGTTGGCCAAATCCAGTACACCGAAGGGCACCGGGGGTCCTGACGGGGCAAAAACACCTTCACCCGGATCTCTTCCGGGTGTTCGGCATGATCCGCCAACCGGGCCAGATGGTACGTGCTCACCAGATCGGTCCCCGGCCCGTCATCGTAGCCGCACTGGCACATCAAATAGTTGAACCCATAGGCATACAACGCCGCCGCCAAGGGCAACAGGTTTTCTCGGGCTACTTTCACCATGGGCACCCCCAGGTGATCTTCCCCCAGCCATTCCGGCGCAAAACCCTGCTCCTGCAACCAGGCGATCGCCGGCTTGACCGGACTTTCGACCAGCGCTCCCGTCTCCTCCGTCACCGTTCATTCTCCCGTGCGAGCGTTTCCTTCTGGGCTTCCAATTGCAGCGACGGCAGCGGAATCCCGGCTTCCACCAAGGCCTTCGGCGGTGCAATCCGCGTCGGCAACTCCAGATAGCGACCATCCAAAATCGGGGCCACCGGCTTCAGGTTGTGTTTTACCGTATGGAAGCGATGGGTAGGTTGCAGCGCCGCTCGCTGTTGGAAGCCTTCCGCCGCAATTTTCTTCCGCAACTTGATGATGGCATCCATCACCGCCTCCGGCCGCGGTGGACACCCCGGAATGTAGACATCCACCGGAATCAGCTTGTCCACACCGCGTACCGTCGTATAGGAATCGGTACTGAACATCCCGCCGGTAATCGTGCAAGCCCCCATCGCAATCACGTACTTGGGTTCCGCCATTTGCTCATACAAGCGCACCAAGGCCGGCGCCATCTTCATCGTGACGGTGCCGGCGGTAATAATCAAATCCGCTTGGCGTGGGGTCGAACGGGGAATCAACCCAAAGCGATCGAAATCAAAGCGGGAGCCAATCATCGCCGCTACTTCAATAAAGCAGCAACTGGTACCGTACAGCAGCGGCCACAGGCTCGACATCCGCGCCCAGTTGTACAGGTCGTTGAGGGTCGTCAACACCACATTGTTGGAAAGATCCGCCGTCACCCCCGGTGTTTCAATCGGGTTGAGCAGCCGCTCTTTCTGCTCGTCTAGGCTGAAATCCAGCTTTACCTGTTCAGGATTTAAGACCATTCCAACGCTCCTTTGCGCCACGCATACACCAGACCCAACACCAGGATAAACACAAAAATAATGGCTTCCACAAAGGCAAATACCCCCAATCGGTTGAAGGCCACGGCCCAGGGATACAAGAAGACAGTCTCCACGTCAAAGATCACGAAGACCAAAGCGAACATGTAGTAGCGAATGTTGAACTGAATCCAAGCATTGCCCTTGGGCTCGCACCCCGACTCGTAGGACAAACGCCCCGCGGGGGTCGAAGCCGGAGCCGAAATGCCACCGGAAATCAACAGCGCCGCGACCGGCACCAACAGGCACAGCAGCGTAAACACCAGAAAGTAACCGTAGCCGTTAAGAACCATGACCTCCCCGCAACCGGACTACCCCAATTATACGTGCCCCTGCCCCCCTCCCCACATTTGAACATTTGTTACAGAGGGCCAAATTTTCGCAAGGCTTCGATAGAGTGATCGAAATGTATAAGCCCCCGATCTAAAATGGGGTCAATTTTTTAGATTTTTCAAAAAGATTTTGGAGGCTCTGTGACGGCAATGAACGCTTCGACCGATGTTTCGGTAACCGATGTTTCAGGAACCAATGTTTCAGGAACCAATGTTTCAGTAGACGAGAATGTGTCCCTTACCGCCAGCGGGCTAGCCCTGCAGTTGCGGGAAGGAACGGCTAAGTCTCACTCCATGGCCGAAAGCACCACGTTCATTGCCAGTTTTCTGAAAGGGGTGGTCAACAAGGAGTCTTACCGCAAACTGGTGGGCAATTTTTATTTTGTTTATACCGCTTTGGAGGCGGCGCTAACCCGCCACCAAAACCATCGGGTATTGCAGGGGTTGTATTTCCCGGAATTGTGGCGGCAGGGCACTTTGGAAACCGATTTGGCTTACTACTACGGAGCCGATTGGCGGGAAAAGGTGCAGCCCTCGCCGGCCTGCCGGGCCTACGTGCAGCGGATCGAAGAAATCGCCGAGCAGCAACCGGAACTGTTGGTGGCCCACGCCTACACCCGTTACATGGGCGACCTATCGGGGGGGCAAATTCTGAAGAAAATTGCCAAGCAGGCCATGGGTCTCCACGACGGGGGGACTGCTTTCTACGAGTTTGAAGCCATCCGTAACCACGGTGAATTCAAAAAACACTATCGGCAGGCTTTGGACACGGTACCCGTGGACGCTGCCACCGCGGAAGCCATTGTCACCGAAGCCAATCATTCGTTCCACTTGAACATGGATATGTTCCGCGAACTGGAAGGCAACTGGTTGGTGGCCCTGGGCAAGATGACCTGGAATGCGATCGCCCGGCGCTGACTTGCTGACGGAAGAGCTAAGAACGGGGGCAGTGCCCCTGTGACCTTTGGTTCAGGGGTGCCCTA
Source organism: Cyanobacteria bacterium UBA8156 (assembly GCA_003456125.1). Taxonomy (GTDB): domain Bacteria; phylum Cyanobacteriota; class Cyanobacteriia; order Pseudanabaenales; family Pseudanabaenaceae; genus UBA8156. The sequence goes on from DMPD01000262.1 coordinate 3,555, forward strand.
AAATTTGGTGGACACTCTTAGCACCCCTCTCCCGCTCTGGGAGAGGGGTGGGGGCAAGTCTCCCAGAGTTAGGGATGGGATTAGGGATGGGATTTAGGGATGGGATTTAGGTACGAAAGCTGGGTTTAGCCTTCGATCGCCACACCCATGTTTTTCGCGGTGCCTTCGATGATTTTCATCGCCGCTTCGAGGTCGTTGGCATTCAGGTCGGGCAGCTTGGTTTGGGCAATATCCTGCAATTGAGCACGGGTGATGGTGCCGACGCGCAACCGGTTGGGTTCGTTGGAACCGGTGCTGACTCCTGCCGCTTTCTTGATCAATTCCGAGGCAGGGGGGGTTTTCAGGATGAAGGTAAAGCTGCGGTCTTCAAACACCGAGATTTCGACCGGCACGATCGTACCGACTTTGTCGGAGGTGCGGGCGTTGTACTCTTTGCAAAACGCCATGATGTTTACCCCGTGTTGACCCAAGGCCGGACCGATGGGGGGAGCCGGAGTCGCTTTGCCGGCATTGAGCGCCAGTTTAATGATGGCAGTGACTTTCTTAGCCATGGATGATCCTCCTAGTTTTGTTTTTCCACTTGGTTAAATTCCAGTTCGACCGGGGTATCCCGACCAAAAATGGAGAGCAAGGCTTTGAGCTTGCCGCGCTCTGGGCTGATTTCGATGACTTCGCCAGGGAAGTCTTTGAACGGACCGGATAGCACTTTCACTTTGTCGCCCAGAGCCAAGTGAACCTTGATCGTGGCTTCCCGTTCGATCGTCACCCGGAAAATCCGCTCAACTTCGTTGCGGGTCAGGGGTCGCGGTGTGACGTGCCCCCGCCCCCGTCCATAGGCCCGCTTTTCCTGCGAACCCACAAAGTTGATCACATGGGAAGTGCCTTTCACCACTTGCCAGGCTTCATCATCCATGTACATTTGCACCAAGACGTATCCGGGAAACACTTTTTCTTGGATGGTTTTGCGGGCGTTGTCTTTGCCGGTTACCTTGGTGGCGGCGGTTTGGGGGATTTCAATCCGCAAAACTTTTTCCCGCAAAAAGTCCTCGCTGCGCTGGTTATCCAGCATCAGAATCCGTTGTTCGAGGGTGGCTTTGACCTTCTTCTCACAACCCGAGGCCACCTGCACGGCATACCACCGCGCCACTCCCCGCTCCTCCTCAACTCCCTCCGCAGAAGGAAACGGGCCAGACTCTTCGGGTATCTCATCCAAAAACGCTTCGTTGGCGGTTGCAGACATGGCAAACTCCGGGGAACTAGACGGCAAACAGGCGAGCTGCTAGCCAGCCAAACAGGGCATCCAACAGATAAACCAAGGTGGCCGCCACCACAACCATCAGGAGGATCGCCACCGATTCGCTAAACAGTTGCTGTCGGGTCGGCCACACGACTTTGGCTAACTCCTGTTGGCTTTCCTTCAGAAAGTCCGCCGATAACACAGAGGTGCTGAGGGGGGGATCGCCACCTTCGGCTTTGGCGGTGCTGTCTTTGGCGTTGTTTGGGTTGTCGCTGGCCATATTTTTTCTTTCCGTGAAACCGTTACCTGAACTTCATTTTCGCACCTTGGCCGCGACTCTATGGGAATGGGCAAACCCGGTACCATGGAATAACCTAAGGACAAAGCCCGGAATTATTGACAAGAAACCGGATAAGGACGATCTGTAACCCAATGGATCCTGCACCATAATCGCTTGAGCCCCATTCTTGAGCCCCATTCTTGAGCCCCATTCTTGAGCCCCAGGGTGGGGGATTCAATGCGGACTACAGAATGCGGGCTATAGAATGCGGAGGATGGGATATGGATGACTGACCAAGGATGGGCCGATGACTGGCTGGTAAGATGAGTAGCCAGAGTCCCACAGGCCAGACCTATAAGCCAGACTTGTGGCCCAGACTTATAGGATAGACCAACATCAATTCAAGAGTAATTCAAGAACCAGACAGTCATAAAGCCAAGTCCTAAAGCCCAGTCACAGAACCAGGCTAAAATTCTAAGCTAAAACTCTAAACCAAAGTTCAAAGTTAGAATCTCAAGCCAGAATCTCAAGTTAAAAGCCTGAAGATTGGGCAAGTTCGGAAAAGCGCGCCCTGAAGGACTCGAACCCTCGACATCAGGTTTTGGAGACCTGCGTTCTACCAACTGAACTAAGGACGCATGTTCCCCTAGCTTACCACAACCCACAGACCTGCAACCTAAAGGGGGCGATCGAATCGTTGCTTGATCCGGGTGGCTTTGCCCACCAAATCCCGTAGGTAGTACAACTTGGCGCGCCGCACTTTGCCGCGTCGCAACACTTTGATGGCATCCAGTTTGGGAGAGTGCAGCAGAAACACCCGCTCTACCCCCACCCCTTGAAACACTTTGCGCACGGTAATGGTGCTGTTGATGCCGCCCCCGTGTTTGGCAATAACCACCCCTTCATAGGGTTGCACCCGCTCTTTGTTGCCTTCCTTGATGCGTACGCCCACTTTGATGGTGTCGCCCACATAAATTTCCGGCAGGTCGCTCTTGAGGTACGAAGCCTCGACGGAACGAATGATTTCCTGGATATTCATCGATTTCGAGAAAAGCAAGGCCTACCATCATACACGGTTTTTGGTAGCGCGGTATGGATTGGGTAACGGCCGGCTGGGAATGCTACGAGCGTGGCGATCGCCGCGGCGCCTTGCAGTGTTGGGAGGCGGCAGTGCAGGTTCATCCCCGCTGGGGTGAGGTCTGGAACAATTTGTGTTTGGTCTGGGATGAGGTCGGCGACAGCGAGCGAGCGATTGGGGCGGGGGAGGCAGCGGTGCAGCATTTGGGCACGGCGATCGCCTGGAACAGCTTGGGATTGGCCTGGCTCCACTGCGAAACTTTACCGGCGTTGACCTATGCTTTGGGGTGTTTTGCCCAGGCGTTGGCTCTGCAACCCAATTATGGCAAGGCCCATTTGAATCAGGGCCACAGCCTGCTGTTGTTGGGGCGGGGTCAGGAAGCCAAAGCGAGTTTTGGCCGGGCGATCGCCCATCTGCCCAACGATGCCAATGTCCATGTGAGCTACGCCCAAGGTTTGTTGGCGTTGGGGGAGTGGGCAGAGGCTTGGCGGGAGTACGAATGGCGCTGGCGGCTGCCGGAGGCGGCGGTTTGTCCGAGTGGGGCCCCCCGTTGGCAAGGAGAACCGACCGATCGCCTGTTGGTGTGGGGGGAACAGGGCTACGGCGATATTTTGCAATTTGCCCGCTATCAAGCCCTGTTGCCAACGGTGGATTGGTGGTTGCCGCCGGCTTTGGTGCCGTTGTTGGGGGGAGTCCCCGACACGGAGCCGCCCCTCCCCAGTTCCTACCAAATTCCCTTGCTGAGCCTGCCGATGGTCCTGGGCCATCCGCCCATCCCCCCCGCCCCTTACCTACCGCTGCCGGCTCCGCTGCCGCTGGCGGGCCGCACCAAAATCGGGGTGGTGTGGGCCACGGGTTCCCGCGATCGCCCCGACCATCGCCGTTTGTACCGCCGCAAATCTTGCCCCCTGTCTGCTTTGGCTCCCCTATGGAATTTGTCTTACACTTTCTACAGTTTGCAGGTGGGCACCGATGCGTTGACCGACCCCTGCCCACCGCTCCAGGATTTGGCTCCGCAATTGACGGATTTTGCCCAGACGGCCCGGGCGATCGCCGCCTTGGATGCGGTGATTGCGGTGGATACGGCCACGGCCCATTTGGCCGGAGCCTTGGGTAGGCCCCTCTACCTGCTGCTGCCTTACCATGCCGATTGGCGTTGGGCCACCGATGATTTGGTACAACAGTGGTACCCGACGGCGATGCCCATCCGACAGCCGTGTCCGGGGGATTGGCCCGGGGCAATCGCCCGTTTGGTCCAAGCCTTAGGCTAAGTGTTCCAGATAACATAGGCACGGGGCCCAAATCTGGTAAGACAACACGCAGTAAGACCGAGCAACGAACGTGGTCTCTAGGTGGTAATGACAGCGCATATCTTGGTCGTTGACGACGAACCGACCATCGAGCGGTTGTTTCGGCAATTGTTTCGGAAACGCACACGCTCTGGGGAGTGGGAACTTTACTTTGCTCAAAATGGGGTGGCGGCCCTGAACCTGCTGGCGGCGTTGCCCCATATCGATATGGTGGTGACGGATATCAACATGCCGGAGATGGATGGCCTCACCCTGCTGGCCGAGTTGCAAAAGCAAGCAGACCCGCCCTTAAAGGCGGTGGTGATTTCGGCCTACGGGGATTTGCAGAAGGTGCGTTTGGCCATGAACCGGGGGGCCTTTGACTTTTTGACCAAGCCCATCGATGCCCAAGACGTAGAGCACACCATTGAACGGACGCTGAAGGCGGTTGAAGAACAGCGTCGCAACCGGGAGGAGCTGGAACGGGCCCAAGAAGCCCTGGCCTACGATGCCCTCCACGACAAGTTGACGGGCTTGCCCAATCGCACGGGCTTTATGCAAGAGTTGCAGCAGGAAATCGAGTGTTGCCGGGAAACGCCGAACCATACCTATGCGGTGCTGTTTGTAGAGTTGCAACGGCTGAATGCGATCGCCGACAATTTCGGCTTTTTGCTGGCGGATGCGGTGGTGGTGGCTGCGGCACAGCGACTGCGGGAATGCACGTTTCACGATGGCACCGCGGCTTGTTTTGGCACGGGCAGTTTTACGGTTTTGCTCAGCGGCAGCGAAGCGGTGACCCAAATTTCCCCCTTCGTGAAAACCCTCCAACAAACCTTGGATGCCCCCTACGAAATCGAAGGGTATCGGCTTTCGGTACGCACCACCATTGGCGTATCTCTGGGCTCCATCGGCTACGAAACCCCGGAACAGATGTTGGCTTCGGTCAATACCGCCACGTTTTACGCCAAACGCAACCCCAAGCGGCGCTACGAGGTGTTTACGCCGGCGATGCAGGAGGCGGCCACCGCCCGCGGGCAACTGGAACACGATCTCCGGTTGGCGATCGAGCGGGAAGAATTTTTGCTGTACTATCAGCCCATTGTGGACTTGACCCAAAATCGGTGGGTGGGGTTTGAATCGCTGATTCGCTGGCAACATCCCGGACGGGGAATGGTGCCCCCTGGTGAATTTATTGAGTTGGCCGAACAAACGGAATTGATTGCCGAGATGGGCACCCTTGCCCTCAAGATGGCTCTCCGGCAATTGCGGGACTGGCGCGATCGCCTACCGGCTTTTGGCGATGGGTTTGTAAACGTCAATATCTCCCCCATCCAATGCGCCCAGGGGGGCATCGATGCGCTGGTGAAGTCGCTGCTATCGGAATTTGGGATACCCAGTTCGGCCCTCAAGCTGGAAATCACCGAGAGCAGTTTTATTCAGTTGGAAAGCGCCGATATTGCCATGTGGCAACAGTTGTCGGATTTGGGGGTGCAGCTCTGCATTGACGACTTTGGCACGGGCTATTCTTGCCTGAGCCGCTTGCAAGCGCTACCCATTGCCACGCTAAAAATCGACAGCAGCTTTGTGCGGGGCATGTTGACGGATCCCGAACGATTGGAAATTGTGCAAATCATCATCAGTATGGCCCAAAACCTCAAACTGACGGTGGTGGCCGAAGGAATTGAAACAACAGCCGAACGGGAACAGTTGCAGGCCATGGGGTGCGACTATGGACAGGGCTACCTCTTTGCTAAACCGTTGACGGCAAAAGCCGCCGAGGCTTTTTTGCAAGAGTTCCCCCACTTTTAGGTTCTTGAGTATTGGGTTCTCGGCTCTTGGGTTCTAGTTCTCTAGGTTCTTAGCCCCCCCCAACCACCGTCACCACCTCTAGGCGATCGCCACTGGCAAGGAGGGTTTCTTCCCAAAACTGCCGGTGCAAAATTTCACCGTTGTACTCCACGGCAATCAAGCGCACTTGGTAACCCAAACTGGTAAGAAAATCTGGGAGCCTTGTCCCAGACTGGCAGGGTATCGGTTCCCCGTTAACCTGCACAACGTTATTGCCCTGCACAATGTTAGCTTGGTTAACTTGCACCATGTTAACTTGGTTAACCTGAACCACAGCGGTACCATCCCCTTCGACCGGAACCAAGATCTCTCTGGCAAAATTTCTCCCAATGTGGGGAAAAACATGCCCAAAAAAACATGCCCGAAACGGTTTTAGCGTTTGCCGCCTGCTTCTTCCCGGCTATTGGTTTGCAAGTAGAGGATCAGGAGGAAAGCCGTCGGGACAAACAGCGCTAGAGCAGTGGCAACCAAGCCGAAAAAATTGACTTCCATAGTTTTTGGCGGTTTTGGGGTATGAAGGGATGTTATTGAGTTTCTGTTAAGCAGTGTAGGAATGATTATACCCTAGCGCCGCCCCACAATGCAGTTCAACCACTGCCACAACCACTGCCACAACCGTTTCCCCCATTGCCCCAGCCAGCGCCAAAAACGAAACCCTCCGGCGCGATGCACGGGGGTTGGCACATAGGCATCGTCAATATTGGTGATTTCGTAGAGGCGGTAGGCACCGGTTTTGCCGTGAATACCGGTCTCGCTTTGGCAACCGACCGTTACTTGGGCTTGAACGAGGCCGTAAACGGCTTCGGACACCAGCAGGGAGGTACCCAAAATTTTGTTCATGGCTTCGATGCGGCT
>DMPD01000034.1 GCA_003456125.1 Cyanobacteria bacterium UBA8156
TTCCCAGGTTAATTCCCAGGTCAAGGGGACGCTGGGGCAAGCCCGCAACTACAGATCGCCCCCGCGGGCCGCCAGCAGAAAAATCACCACCGGCCCCGACAGGACAATCAGCGCCAAGCAGACCAGTTGAAAGATGAGCTCGTAGTTGATGCTGCCGAGGGCACCGCCCAGACTATCAAGGAATTCCATGGTTGGTTTATTATTGAATGGATAGGATTTAACAAACACATTCTACAGCGACCGGGCCTTGCTTTGCTCCCTCGGTTAGCCTTGTGGGGGTTGGGTTTGCAAACAGTAAAATGACCAGGAAAGCCTGGGGCGTGCAGCCATGGTCAATTTCGCCAATGTAATGGAGTATGCCGTTTTGCGGGAAGCCAAAGCCCAACTGGCGGCCACCCGTTTGGATGGCACGCTCCGGTTGGCCGAGGTGGCCGCGTGGGCCCTCAACCGTTTGCCGGCCTTGTATGTGACCAGCGTCGAAGGGTATCGCTACAGCCTGGATCGGGCGCGACAGGGCTTGGCCATGGATGTAGCCGAAGCAGTGCGACGGGGAGTCCAGACCCTACAGGCGGGTGACCCTCTGCGGGATGGGGCAGGGTTTGATCGCGCCCGATTTGTCAGTGCTCGCGGCCTGTTGCCCCAGGTTCGTCGCCTGTTTGAGCGGGAGGAACTCCGCTGGCAGGATTTGCCCAAGGCGGTGGCCCAGAGCACCGATCGCGCGCAACCGCCACCGTCGCCCCAACCCGATGCTTCTTCTCCCGAACGGGCTTACTCGTGGCGGGTGGGTTCCGAAGTCCGTATGTACTTATCCCGGGCTAAACGCAAAGACCCCGAACCGGAGCCGCGGGTGTTCACCAGCGAGTTAGCCGGGGAGCATCTGGCGTTGTATGTGTTGCAGCCCCAATGGGGTTTGGTGAATTTGATGGAAGATACGGTGGCCGAGGCGGTGGCGGCCATTGTGGCGGAAGAATTTCCGTTGGACGGGTGCCCCAATGTTGCCGAAGCGATCGCCTATGCGTTAAACCGGTTGCCGGGGTTGTACGCCACCAGCGAGCGGGGGGAGGTCTATTCCCGGGAACGGGCAGCCCATGCTTTGGCCCGGGACATTCGGATTCAGGCCCGGAGCGGTGTGGTGCGGGTGCGGTGTTATCCTCAGCGCCCGGTGACCCCCATCCCGTTTCGGGCGATCGAGGAAGAATGTGCAGCGGCGTTGGTGAGACTGCAGCGGATTTTGGGTCAGGACGACCTCACCTTGCCCCAGCTGATTCCGACCATTCACCAAGCCTGTCCATCCATCCGCGAAAAATTTCGGAAAGCCGATCTCCAGGAACAGGGCGAACAAGCCTGGCAGCGGGGGGACATTCCGGCTGCCATCACCGCCTACAGTCAACTGGAAGAACTGGATCCCCGCAACCCCCACGTGTGTTTGTGTTTGGGACTGTTGTGGGCGGAGTCGGGGGAATGGCTATCGGCCCAGGCGGCTTTCCAAGCGGCGATCGAGCTGGGGTGCACCGACCTCCGAGTCTGGTTTGGCAGTGCCGAGATCTGGCTCCGCCAGCAGAATTACGCCGAAGCCCTTCGCCTCTACGAACGGGTGTTGGTGGAGGAGCCCCAGAATCTAACGGCGTTGCAGGGGGTCGCCTTCTGTCAGCAGCACCAACACCAGTGGGAGCAGGCCGCCCACACCTACCGGCAAATCACGGCCTTGGCCCCCAAAGAAATGATGGCCTACTTGCAGTTGGGGCGGGTGTGTTTGCAACAAAATGCCTTGGAAGAAGCTGCCAAAGCCCTGGGGCGGGCCGAGAAGTTGGCCCCCGATCACCCGGATGTGGCCTTTGAGTTGGGGGCTTTGTTTGCGGCCCGCGGTTTTTTGGGCAGTGCGCTGCAACAATACCGGCGGGCTATGGATCTAAACCCCCACCACGGCGAGGCCAATTACGAAATGGGCAAGTACCTCGAAACCCGCGGTCGCCTGGATGCAGCCCTAGCCTGCTACCGCAAAGCGGCGATCGGGAAGCCGGCCGCCAAAGAAGTGCAGCGGGCTCTGGCCCGGGTCTACAGCCGCAAAAACCTGATACCAGGGGCGATCGCCGCCTACCGACAAATTTTGGAATTGGATCCTCAGGATGCCTTTGCCCATTTTTCGTTGGGGTTGTTGCTGAGCGAACAAAAAGCCTATTCCGAAGCGGTGAAACACCTGAGCGTTGCCCAAGAACTCTACGCCAAAACCACCAACGTGGAGTTGCAATTGGAAATCCGTCGCCTCCTCGAAGCCGCCCGTGTCCACTCCCCTTCGGCCTAATCCCCTGACGGCCCTGGCCCCCATGCAGGAGGTGACCGATCGCGACTTTATGGCGCTGATTGCTCAATACCGTGCCCCGGATTTTTACATCACCGAGTACTTTCGGGTGTACGCCAACTCCCGGTTGGATCGGCACATCCTGCGGGCCATTACCGAGAACACCACTAATCGCCCGGTGTTTGCCCAGTTGATCGGCGAACACCTCCCCGATCTGCAACGCATTGCCCAGGAATTGCAAACGTACCCCATTGCCGGCATCGATCTCAATTTGGGGTGTCCGGCCCCCCGGGTCTACCGCAAAAATGTCGGGGGGGGCTTGCTGCGGGAACCGGAGACCGTCGATCGCCTGTTGGCCGGGCTGCGCGAAGTCATTCCTGTCCCCTTCACGGTCAAAATGCGGGTGGGTTTTGCCGATCTGGGGCATTTTTCGCAGTTGCTGACCCTGTTGGCCCGCCACGGCATCGACCGGGTGAGCCTCCACGGCCGCACCGTGAAGGAAGGCTATCGGGGGGAGGTGCGCTACGAGGCGATCGCCCAGGCGGTGCAAACCCTCCCCTGTCCGGTCATAGCCAACGGCAATGTGGACAGCGCCGCCAAAGCCCAAACGGTATTGGCCCGCACCGGGGCCGCCGGAGTCATGATCGGCCGGGGGGCGATCGCCAACCCCTGGATTTTTCGCCAAATTCACGACGTGCTGCGGGGACACCCCCCTTACCCACCCACCTACCAAGAAGCCTACGCGTACCTCCAGGCCCTGGCGGATTTGGCCCCACCCCATGCCGGAGCACCTCAACGTCTGGCCCGTTTGAAGAAGTACGCCAATTTTGTGGGCACCCACCTCAACGCCGCGTTTTTGCAACAAATGCGGCGCAGCCAAACCCTGGCCGAATTTTGGGAAATTTGTGGCGCCCACCTGCTGACCCAGCCCCAGACGGCCTAA
>DMPD01000124.1 GCA_003456125.1 Cyanobacteria bacterium UBA8156
GCGTGGGCCGCAACTATGCCGACCATGCCCTGGAATTGGGGCACCCTTTGCCCCCGGAACCGCTGTTGTTTCTCAAACCCCCCAGCACCCTGTTGCCGGCCGACGGGGCGATCGCCTTGCCTCCCCAGTCTCAGCAGGTGGAATACGAAGGGGAATTGGCGGTGGTGATTGGCGCGATCTGTCGGGGGGGCACCCTCGCCGAAGCCCGCACCGCCATTTGGGGGTACACCATCGCCAACGATGTGACGGCGCGCGACCTGCAACGCCAGGACGAGCAGTGGACCCGCGCCAAAGGATTTGATACGTTTTGTCCCTTGGGCCCGTGGATTGTGCGGGAGATCAGCCCCACTGCCCGTCTGCAAACGTTTTTGAACGGGGGCGCGGTGCAGTCGGCAACCATCGACACCGCCCTGTTTGCCCCGGAAATTTTGGTGGCTTTCATCAGCCAAGTGATGACGCTCCAACCCGGCGACGTGATTTTGACCGGCACCCCGGCGGGCACCGGCCCCCTGCAACCGGGCGATCGGGTCCGGGTGGAAATCGAAGGCATTGGTCAACTGCTAAACCGAGTGGTGCTGGCTGCCGCTCGTTGTTGACGAAACCAGTCTTGCAACAGGTCTTGGCATTCCCGTTCCCGGATGCCCCCCACCACCTTCAGACGGTGCAGGGCCGCCGCCGACACCGGCAGGTTCAAAACCGTGGCGATCGCCCCCGTTTTCGGTTCATCGGCCCCGTAAATCAGCAGACCAATACGGGACTGGAGAATCGCACCGGCGCACATGGGGCAGGGTTCTAGGGTCACCACCAGGGTGCAGTCCGTGAGGTGCCAATCTCGAAGACGGCGGCAGCCTTGGCGGATCGCCACCATTTCCGCATGGGCCGTGGGATCGCCATCCCGTTCCTTGCGGTTTTCCCCCATCGCCAGCAGTTGGTTTTGACCATCCAGCAACAAAGCCCCCACCGGAATTTCCCCAGACTGGCCGGCTTGGCGGGCCAGGGCGATCGCCCGATCCATCCAGGCTTGGTATTGGGGCAAAGGTAACGGAAACCGGGGTAGCTGGGATACCATAGCAGCAGCATCGTTCACGCTTTGTTACACAGCCATGGGCACACCGGATTTTGACGGTAGAGGGGAACGGCGACGGGTCAAGGCGGCGGCCACCTTGGTCACCCTGTACGGCTGGGTGTGGTGGATGCACCACAGTTTGTTGGGGGCCAAATTTGCGTTGGCCCTGACCATTGTGTTTGGGGTGCACGCCCTGCGGTTGGTGATGGCAGCGCTACGCCCCCCCGTCCGTTCACCTCTAACAAGCTTGCCCACAAGCCTGCCTACAAGTTTGCCCACACCTCTGTCCACAAGTCCGCCCACAACTCTATCCTCGGCAAGCCCATTGGTAGCTGCGTCGTTACCGCCGGTCTCTTTGGTGGCCGCGGCCAAAAACGAAGAAGCCGTGATTGGTCGTCTGGTGGAGTGTTTGTGCCAGCTGGAATACGGCGGCCCCCTTGAAGTTTGGATTGTAGACGACCACAGCAGCGATCGCACCCCCCAAATTCTGGAAAAATACCGGCAGGTGTACCCCCAGCTCAAAGTTTTGCGGCGGGGGCCCGAAGCCCAAGGGGGCAAATCGGGGGCCCTCAACCAGGTGTTGCCCCTCACCACCGGTGAAGTGATCGGGGTGTTCGATGCCGATGCCCTGGTCGATCGCGACTTCTTGTCCCAGGTACTGGCCCATTTTCAGGATGAAGAGGTGGGGGCGGTGCAACTGCGCAAGGCGATCGCCAACCACGCCGCGAATTTTTGGACCAAGGGGCAGGCGGCCGAAATGGCCTTGGACATGTGGTTTCAGGAGCAGCGGGTGCGGGTCGGCGGCATTGGCGAATTGCGGGGAAACGGTCAATTTGTGCGGCGATCGGCCTTGCTGGCCTGCGGCGGCTGGAACGAGCAGACCATCACCGACGATTTGGACTTAACGCTGCGGTTGCATTTGCAGGGGTGGGACATCGCCTGTGTCTTTTTCCCGGCGGTGCAGGAAGAAGGGGTGGTGACCGTTCAACAGTTGTGGCACCAACGCAACCGTTGGGCCGAAGGGGGCTACCAACGCTATTTGGACTATTGGCGGCTGATCCTCCAAAACCGGGCGGGTATTGCCAAGACCTTTGACCTGGCCTGCTTTGCGATCGTGCAATACGGGCTACCGGCGGTGGTGGTGCCCGACCTGGCGATCGCCGCTCTGTTGGGCAAAGGGCCCGTGTTAACGCCGTTGGTGGGTCTCTCGTTTGTGCTGTCCACCCTGGGGATGTTTTGCGGGGTACGCCGCGCCTACGGCGTGTCGCCGTGGGTCGCCGTCGGACAAACCCTGCGGGGCACGGTGTACATGCTGCATTGGCTACCGACCATTGCCACCATGACGGTACGGGTATCGCTGCGACCCAAGCGCCTCAAGTGGGTCAAAACCGTGCATCAGGGGGGAGGCACCGCCTTGGCCCTCGAAGAAGAGGAAGAATAGGAGTGAGTCCAGGTTAAACATGGGTTCCCGTCCCTGGCTCCCAGCCATACGGACGCTTCCGAGCAATGATTGGCGGTTGTGCCAATCAACAGAAGTGACCTCAATTCGCTGCTTTCGGCACAAGGGCAGCGGGCCGCCGTGGCAAAATGCCCCCGATGGGAAAATGGAAAGAATGCAGGGGAAACCGGCGGCAAGCGATGCCGTATTGAGCGATGGGCACCGTTGGGGTCGAGCGGTGCTGGGGGGCTTAGCGGGGGCGACCCAAAGGTTACAGTACGGCACCCTGGCCGAGCGGCAAGCGGCTTTGGCGGAAATTGCCAGTCACGGCGAAATGGCGCCTATTCTGCGGGCGGCGCAAGAAGACGACGCTTGGCTGGTGCGGCGGGACGCTTACTGGTTGTTGCCGGCCGCAACGGACGCGGTCAGCCATCCCTATCAAGAACTGGCCTGGCGTTGCACCCTCAACCTCCACACCTACGACACTGTCCCGGTCACCGATTACGTCAGCAGCATGGCGGTGGGGGGAGACTGGCTGGCGGTGAGCACCACCCGCAACACCCAACTGTGGCACCTAGAGCAACAACAGCGGCGACATTTGTTGCCGGTATCGGGGGCGGTCACCCTGACCGCCGATGGCAGTACCTTGTTTAGTGGCAGCGGTTGCTACGACGGTACCCTCACGGCCTGGTGCAACCTGGGCGATCGCCCGGAAGCGTTT
>DMPD01000003.1 GCA_003456125.1 Cyanobacteria bacterium UBA8156
GTGTGCTCTTCCGATCTCCCCGCCTCCTGGCCGGTGCCGTCACCCGTGCCAGCCGGGTGAATCGCTTCTTTTTGGCGGCTTTGCCCTACGCCCAGCAAGAAATTGAGAATTTGCTGACCCTTTTCCCCAACCGGAGCACCCCCCTCTGGGACAGCGAATTGCAACCGGAACGCCTCTTAGCCCAAGCCGCCAACTACACCACCGTGCACCTAGCCACCCACGCCCTCTTCCAACCCGGTCGCCCCGAAGACTCCTTCATTTTGTTCGGCAACGATCGCCGCCAAACCCTCGCCGATGTGGGCACCTGGCAACTGCCCATCGATCTGCTGGTACTCAGTGCCTGCGAAACCGCCAGCGGCGGCCTCACCGGTCAAGGCGAAGAAATCCTGGGCTTTGGCTACCTCATGGCCCAAGCTGGCGTACGCACCACCGTCGCCTCCCTCTGGGCCGTCGATGATGGTGGCACCCAGGTGTTTATGGATATCTTTTACAGCTTCTTGGAACAGGGGCGATCGCCGCAGCGGGCCCTGCAACAGACCCAGCAGGTATTGGCCACCGGCAACTTTGGGTTGTTGGGGCGGGGGCGGGAACGGGTCGAGCGGAACCTGCGCAACCGCATCCCCCTGGCGATCGCCGAACACCTCAGCCATCCTTATTACTGGGCCCCGTTCCTGACGATCGGGGATTGATCCAGACCTTGGGAACAGGCTGCTTAAAACATCCTTGCCTCCGGAGGGTTCCCTCCTGGGGAGGGGAATTTTTCGCAGCGTTAAAGTCCGATTGGTTCTCAATGGCACGAGGCTTGCAATGAGTGAGGGCCTACCTCTGGACGGTAGAACGCTGTGGGCTATCCATCGCCACCTGCTGCAACACCGCTTCCAATTTGCGGATGTCGAGGGGCTTGATCAGGTAGTCATTCATGCCGGCGGCGAGGGCCGCTTCCCGGGTTTCGGTCAGAGCATCCCCCGATAACCCCACAATCCAGGGTTGGGGCCACTGGCTTTGCTGCCGGATTTGACGGGTGGCCGTCAACCCATCCACGTTCGGCATCCGCACATCCATCAAAATCAAACCGTAGGATTGTTGTTGCCAGGCCAACACCGCCCCTTCGCCATCGCTGACCAAGTCGGCGGTGTGCCCCAAGCGCTTCAACACCAATGAGATCAGCCGCTGGTTGGTGAGGTTGTCTTCGGCTACCAAAATTCGCAGTGAGGATGCCGGGGCCTGCCAGGTCGATACGTTGGGAGGGCTCACCGTGGTGGCTGGGGGGGCGATCGGCAATTGCAGACGGATCCGAAAGGTGGAACCTTTGCCCTCCTCACTTTCGACGGTGATGCTGCCCTGCATTTTTTCACACAGCCGTTTGCAAATCGCCAAGCCCAAACCGGAGCCGCCAAACCGCCGCGTGATGGAGCTATCCCCCTGATAAAACGGCTCAAACAACCCGGCTTGGCGATCGCGATCGATCCCAATGCCCGTATCTTGCACGGCGATCCGAAACTCCCAAAGGTCGTCGCTCCGGCGATCGCCCTCGACCCGCACCGTGATTTCTCCGGTTTCCGTAAATTTCAGGGCATTGCCCAACAAATTCATCAGGATTTGTTGGAACCGAGTGACATCGCCGATCGCTTGCTCCGGCAAACGAGGGTCTACCCAATGGGACAGGCGGAGGTCTTTGGCGATCGCTTTGGGTTGCAAGAGGCGCACCACGTCGGCGACGGCGTGGCCCAAATGGAACGGCTCGGCGGCCAGCTCCAAGCGGTTGGCTTCCGCCCGTGATAGGTCTAACATCGCTGATCACCTCCACCAGCAGTTTGCCGCCGTCCACAATGGCCTGGACGTATTCCTGTTGTTCGGGGGTGAGGGGCGTCGCCAACAGCAGTTGGGCAAACCCCAACACGGCATTCATCGGGGTGCGCAGTTCATGGCTCATCACCGCCAAAAAGTTGCTTTTGGCCCGACTGGTGGCTTCGGCCGCTTCCTTGGCGGTTTGGAGGGCCTGGGCATACCGTTGCTGGTCTTCGATGTCGCGGGCTACCCCCACCGCCCGTACCAGATGGCCGCGATCGTCCAACACGGAAGACACACTGCTTTCGTGCCAACGGTAGCTCCCGTCTCCTTGCTGCACGCGGTACGGCCCCACCTTGAGACCCGTTTGTTCTTGTTGCCGCAACTGGGCAAAAGCGGCGGTGCAGATCCCCAAGTCGTCGGGGTGAATAAACTCCGCAAAATGCCGGCCGATGACGCTGGCGGGCGAGTTCCCCACCACCTTTTGCCAAGAGGGACTGACATAGGAAAATTGCCCCTCGGCGTTCAACATAAAGATGATTTCGCCGGCGTTTTCGACAATGCCCCGAAACAGGGCTTCCTGCTCTTGCAAAGTTTGGGCGATCGCCCGACTGTGGGCCAATTCCCGTTGCACTTGTTCGTAGAGTTCCGCTTGCTGAATGGCGATCGCCAGTTGATCCGCCAGCCGATTCACCAGATCCACTTCGTCCAGTTGCCAGGCATGGGCTTGGCCGTAGTAGCGGCAAGAGAGGCCCCCCCAAATCCGGCCTTCGACTTCGAGGGGCACCACCAACCAGGAACCGCCTAGGGGCACCAAATGGGCGTGGGAGGGATCGGTGACGGCGGCCATATCGGCAATGTTGACGGTGCGCCCCTGGATCAACTGCGCGGCGATGGGGTTGTTGGGGTTGGGGATAACGGCATCGAGGAAAGAAGGTAGATGGGTGGCGGCGCGGTACTCCGAGACGTGTTGCCAACGCTGCGCTTGGGGCAGATACTGGGTGACGTGTACGATATCTACCCCCAACAACCGCCCGATTTCGGCGGTGGCGGTGTCAAAAATTTGCGTCAGGTTCAAGCTGCTGCGAATGGCTTGGGTGACCTGCAACGAGGCCTGTTCCCGTTGCACCCGAGCCTGCAAATCCTGCTCGATCCGGTGGCGATCGGTGATGTCTTGCAACGTAATCAGGTTCGCCGGGCGATCGCCCCACACAATGGGCGATACCCGCATATCGGCAGGACGAATGCGCCCCGGCAAGACCAATTCCACTTCCGCCGAGGCCAAGGGCATCCCCCAAATTTTACCCGTGAGGCTTTCTTGCCACAATTCCTGGGCGGCTGGGTTGGCGTACACCACGGTTCCCCCGGCATCGATCACCAACAAACCGTCGGCCGCCGCTTCGACAATGGCTTGGGCCCACTGTGCCCCTGGCCGCACTTCGCCAACATCTTGGGTAACCACGGCATACACGCCCGACCCCGTCGGCACAAAAGTCTGTTGCAGCCATCGCCACGTGCCGTTGCCATGGCGAAAGCGGTAGGTGAGGGTGACGGATTGCCCGCTCCTCAAAGCCGGCAAGGTTGGCTCCACCCGGTTCTGCCAATCGTCGAGATGAATGCGCGATCGCCACAACGACGGCTCGGCTTGCAGGGACCTTGATTCAAACCCCACCACCGTGGTACAGACGGGCGATAGATCCAGCCATTCCCCAAAACCCTGCCCATCGACCCGCATCCTGCCCACGCAGGCGCGGATCGCGTCCCATATTTGCTGTGATTCTGGGACCATTGTGCTTGACAACTTGTTCTTTCAGTGTACCAAGCCCATTGCCGGATGCCTGAACCCTCTTTGGAGTGATACGATAACGATTATCGTTTTCAAAACAGGGACATGAACAGGAAGCTAGGGTTGGGAATCGTGGCGATCGCCTTGGCGGGTTGCGGCGGGCCAACGCCAACGGCGGAGGTACCGACGGTGCCGCCCCCCCCCGAACCCCAACCTTCGGTACCCAAACTTTCGGTGGTGGCGACCTCGGCGGTGTTGTGCGATTTGGTCAAGACAGTGGGGGCCGCCGATATCGATCTCACGTGTTTGATGGCACCCGGTGTTGACCCCCACACCTACCAAACCACACCGGCAGACAAACGGGCGATCGAGGCCGCGGCGGTGGTATTTCGCAACGGCTACGGCTTTGAACCGGCGATCGACCAAGCAGTGACCGGGGCTAAGGGCAAAGTGGTGGCAGTGGCGGAGGTGGCGGTACCCAAACCGTTGCTGGTGGCCCCCCACAGCCATGAGCACGGTGAGGACAAAGACAAACACAATCACGACCATGGTCACGAGCACGGTGAGGACAAAGACA
>DMPD01000160.1 GCA_003456125.1 Cyanobacteria bacterium UBA8156
CCTACGGTCTGGATTTCAGCGGTGTGGGCACCGATGTGGTGTTGGGGCGACTGCGCTATGATTTCAACGTCGCGCCCAACTTCCGGGTATCCCTCGGTACCAGCATGGGGATTGCTGACCACGTTGACGCCAACAGCTTTGCCAACAATGAATCGGCGGATTTCAGCAGCACGTTTTTCATCAACAACCCGTTGGTCGTGTTGTTGAACCAACAGACCGGTCAAGGGGGTGCCGCGTTTGACTGGAATCCGGGAGGCGGGTCGTTCTCGCTGCGGGGGGTATACGTAGCGGCGGCAGCATCGTCGGCGACGCGGCGAGCCAATGCGCCGTTGAATGCAATCAACACGGGGATTACCGGCGACCCGTACCAAGGAACCGTGGAAGTGGAGTTTGCGCCGAAGAACAAGGATGGGGAGCGCGGGCCCTTTGCGTTGCGGTTGCAATACACGAATGCATCGATCAACAACCTGAACTACAACACCGGCGGTGTGAACCTGGAGTGGGCGTTGTCGAAGAGTGTGGGGATCTTTGGTCGGTACGGTTTCGGCAGCATTGACGGTCGGCAGGGTCAGTTGGCGAACAACCCCGCAACGAACAACTTTGTGAACAAGGATTCGGTGGGGAGCACGTTGAACCCGCAGACCTGGATGTTTGGGTTGGTATTCCCGGATTTGTTCAAGCCGGGGGCCCTGGCTGGGGTAGCGGTGGGTCAGCCGTTCATCGAGACCAAGGTGGGAAACACGAGCCAGACGAATTTGGAGTTGTTCTATCGGTTTCAGTTGACGGACAACATTTCGATCACGCCGGATTTGCAGTTTGTGTTCAACCCGAACAACAACAGCGCCAACGACACCATCGTCATTGGTACCATCCGCACCGTGTTTAGCTTCTAGTTTGGTTGCCTTATGAACTTCCCTCCGCGCTGGCAGCGGGGGGATTTTTGTCGGCAACCACCAGCCAATGGCGACGGAAGAAGCGGGCAAGGGTGGCGTCTTCTAGATTGAGGGCAATCGGGCGACCGTGGGGGCAGGTGTGACGGTGCCGGCAGCTCTGCCAGCGATCAAGGAGACTTTGCAGGGCGGGCAAATCGAGGGGCATCCCGTTACGGACGGCGCACCGACAGGCCAGGGTGGCTTGCATGGCGGGCCAATCTTCGGCTTGGCTGAGTTCCCGGAGGATGTCGCTCCGGTCGGGATGGTTGACCAGTACCTGGGGTAGCGATCGCACCAAGTAGGTTTGCTCGCCAAACGGCTCCAGGTCTATGCCCCACTGGTTCAAGGTCATGGCCGCTTCCGTGGTCAAAGCCTCAAGCACCAAGGGGGAATCGAGGGATACGGTGTGCCACGCAGCCGTCAAGGCTTCAAAAATCGCCCGTTCATCGGCAACGTGTTGTTCCACCAGCCAGATGCCGCCGGGGTGTTCCGCCAAAATGTAGGTATTGCGGACTTGGGCGATCGCCCGGACGTTGGCTGGGGTTTGGGCGGTGTAGGCGGCGGTTTCTTCCGCCAGGCGCAGCAGGCGGGATGGGGTGGGAGTGGGGCTCGCCAGAGCTTGAGCGATCGCCCCGGTTAAGCGTTGTTGCCATTGGGTCGCATCCTGCAAATAGACCGTATCTTTGGCGGCCCGTCGATTCCAATCCACGGCGGTGGGGGGTACCCGCAAATGGGCGACACATACGGGATAACGGTGCCGCGGTACGGTTTTGGCCAAGGCTTGCTGCAGGGTTTCCATCAATTCGGGGCAGTACACCACGCGCCCATTGATGGCTACCAACAACCAATCCGGTCGGGGGCGCGACAGGCGATCGGGCCATCCCAAAGCCAAGTCCAACCACGGTAGATGCAGCCGGGCCAGGATTTCGGGGGGGGTACCCCGCAGCATTTGGGGCAGCAGATCGGCCGGATGCTGACCGGGCCACAACGCAAACCACAGCCGGCGATTCCAGTGCACTTGCCAGGTGATAGTCGGATGGGCGATCGCCACCCGGTAGATGGTCTGTTGCACCTGGCGCATTTGTTGGGCCGGGCTGGGCAAAGCCGCCTGCCGTTGCGGTACCGCTGCAAACAAATTCCGCACCTGCACCACAGTGCCCGGAGCCATCCCCTGGGGCCGCAGTTCTCCCTGCAAATTCCCTTGGCGATCGTAGTGGGCTTGCCAACCATCGGCTATCGCCACGCGGCTGCAAAGGCTCAAATCCCCCAAGCAAGCCAACCCAAACAGCGCCGCTCCCCGAAAACCCAAGGTACGCACGTTTTGCAAATCGCTGAGCTGCGCAATTTTGCTGGTGGTGTGGGGCTGGGCGGCGATCGCCAAATCCGCCGGGGCCATGCCCGTTCCGTCGTCCCGTACCCGGAGGGACAGGTCCTCGGTGAGTTCTATGTCTATATCGATTCGCCGCGCCCCGGCATCGATCGCATTTTCCGCTAGCTCCCGCACCGCCGCCGGCAAAGAATCAATGGTTTCGCCGGCGGCGATCGCCCGTTGGAGTTCCTGCGGTAGGGGGTGCAGCGTAGACAAAGGAGCCAAACGTTTTGCGATTTTGGTGAGTTGCCTGAGGTGGGGTTGGGGGCATCCCAATTGTTGCAAGTTTTCCCCCAGCCCCTTCTCCCAAAATGGGTGAGGGATGCACTCGTTGGGTTTCCCAGAGCATCCTCGGCATCTCCTGCCAGTGTACCCAAAGGCCTTGAGGTTCGACTCTGGCCAAGGATATGAAAAAGGGACAACTTGGCGGCACCCCTCGCAAAACCCCTATTTCAGATGTGGTTCAGATTTGCTCGCTCAGAGTTGTTCATTCAGGGCTGTTTGCGATCCCTGTCGGCTTTTTTGGATACGACCTTTACCCTTAGGCTTCGACCACAGAGTCAAGATCACCCGGAGCCGGCGGCACCAAATCTGGGCTGGAGGGGATACCCTTGAGGGCCGCCCGCTTTTTCAAGCGACGATAGGCCATAAACAAACCAACGGCTCCCAGTCCCAAACCCGTTTCCAGTTCGTAGGGTACCGCTGAGCGGACTACAATGTTGTTAAAGCCCAACGCAGTGTTGCTCGTGCTCGGTGAATCCAGCGTTTCGTTTAGAATCACCTGAAAGCCATACAGGCCAGCCGTTGATACAAAAATATCAGCAGTCCCAAAGGTGGTTTTGGTAGGACTCAGAGTGCTCTGCAGAGCCAAGGGTGTGGATCCTTTCAGGGTACCGCCTGGATTGTATTCCAAAAACAAAACCTGCCATTGGTCAACATCTCCGGTGTTGACACCATCAAATACATAGTCGAACACCAAGGACACAAAAGGGCGACTTGGGTCGGTCCCCAAGGTACTCAAGCCAGTTGTCGAGAAGGAGAACAGCGTCCTTACAATAGAGTTGCCTGTAGAGACGCTTTGAGGAATGGTTTGGGACGGATTTGCACCCAACGAAACAAATCGCTCGGTTCCAAATTGGTTATCAAAGCCAAAAGCACCCGCGGAATTATCCAAATTCACATTGACAGGACCGAGGTTGCCTTGGTTGCTCGCGACTCCAGCCACAGGCACGAAACTATCCACGGAGATAGGTGTAAAGGTTGGAGCCAGAGCATCAGCAGCTTGTACCGACACGCCTAGGGAGCTGCAACTCACACAAATAGACATCAGCAGCTTTTGCCTGTAAACTGTCAGGTTTAGCCCCTTTTCGCCTTTTAGCATTTTTGTACTTTCTCCTCTCTCCTGAATCTGTACGGTCTCGTTATTCCTAGCCCTGGATCCTCGGCTTACCAAACCTGGCTTTATCGAACTTGAAACCTCTGCTTGCTTACCCGCTTCCAGCATTGCAATGACAACAAGTTATAGTCATTTTAATTA
>DMPD01000350.1 GCA_003456125.1 Cyanobacteria bacterium UBA8156
CGATCGCCTGCGGATGCGGGTGTGGGAACGGGGGGCGGGGGCCACCCAAGCCTGCGGGACGGGGGCCTGTGCCACGGTGGTGGCGGCGGTGCTCAACGATCGGAGCGATCGGGAATGTACGGTGGAGTTGCCGGGGGGCGATCTGCGCATCCGTTGGGACGACGATACGGTATGGATGACGGGGCCGGCGGTGCGGGTGTTTGCCGGGACACGATGAAGGACGGTTTTTTGAATCTGTACAAGCCGGCGGGGATTACTTCTCGCGATGCGGTGAACCAGGTGTGCCGGGCTTTGCAGCAAAAGAAGGTGGGCCACAGCGGTACCCTCGATCCGGCGGCGGTGGGGGTGTTGCCGATCGCCGTGGGTCAGGGCACCCGCTTTTTGAAGTTTTTGCCGATGGGGAAGGCCTACCGGGCGATCGTGCGCTTTGGCGTGACCACCGATACGGATGACCTGGCGGGTACGATGCGGCAAGAGCGACCCTGCCCGGAGCTCACGGGCGATCGCCTGGCGGCCCTGCTGCCCCAGTTCCAAGGGGAAATCTTGCAGCGCCCCCCAGCCTACAGTGCGATCCAAATTGCGGGCAAACGGGCCCATGCCCGGGCCCGCCAAGGGGAATCGGTGGAAATGCCGGTGCGATCGGTGACGATTGCAGCGCTTACCCTCACCCACTGGCAACCCGGTGATTTTCCCGAAGCCCACCTCACAGTAATCTGTGGCCCCGGTACCTATATCCGTTCTCTTGCCCGGGATTTGGGGGAACAACTGGGCTGTGGCGCCACCTTGGCCTTCCTGGAGCGCACCCACAGCAACGGGTTTGATGTTTGCCAGAGCCTCCCCCTGACCGCAGTCACCCCGGACACCCTCCTGCCCTTGGATTTTCCGTTAAGCCATTGGCCCGCGGTGCATCTGGGGCACCACACGGGCGATCGCTGGCACCAAGGCCAGAAAATTCCAGCAGCGGTGATCGCCGCAGCGCCGCCCCCTGGGCTATGCCGGGTTTATGACCACCGCGATCGCTTTTTGGGGATGGGCAACTGGCATGGGGATTACCTCCAACCCAATACCGTAATTCCCCGCCCTCAGAGTTCCTGCTCAACGGCAAATACATTGCTGTAGAGATGGGCCACAATGTCTTTGCCTTGCTGGGTGAGGGCCAGGTATTGCAGGGCAGGCCCAATGTACGGGTAAATGCTTTTCCAATAAAACTTGGGATAGTCCCGCCGCAGGTCGCCGGGGTTGCGGTACCCCAACAACGCATTGACTCCGGTCTCGGCAAATTCGTAAAACAATGCGGTAATTTTTTGCAAGTAACGGGGATCGCTGAGTTGGCCGATTAAATCGGCGGCCCGCACCAGCCCCGGATAGTGGTGGGTGTCCTGATGGTCTTCGGATTTGGGTACCGGAAACCGAGTTAATTCAATGTTGGCGCAAATGCGATCGGCGTCGATCAAACGGTGCCCGCCAAAGCGCTCCTGCACAAACAACTTGGCGCGGTCGACATGGTGAGGCGTTAAGGCGGCATCGGTGGCCCCCGCCGGCGGCACCATGGTGCGATTGCCCTGGCCGGTGGCATAGTGCCCGTGGCGATCGCCCCGACAGACCCCTTTCACGTAGCCAATGTCGTGGCACACCAGCGAGATCATAAAGTGGAGCCAATCTTCGGCGGTGACCCCGCCATCCCGAATGTGCTTCCCCCGTAAAATCTCTTGCCCCACCAACGTCACCAGGGTGGTGTGCTCTACGTTGTGGTACAGAGCATCGCTGTTGGCAATGTTTTCGAGGGCCATGTTGCCGGCCCACGCCAAAATCTCGCTGTATTCGCTGCGGTAGCCCCCATAGGTACGGCGGTAGCCCCCCTGCAATTGCGCCATGAATTGCTCGATCAGCACTTCCGTTGGGTTGAACACGCCCTTGCCCTCAATGCTGTCCCGTTATCCTAGCCCGAAACCCTTACCAAGTCTCCATATCGTCGGTTTCCCAATCCCGGTTGACAGACCGCGGTGGGTTGGGGGGAGACTGGGGCCGCTTCCGGGTCTGACGGGGGGATTCGCGCTGCGGTTTGGCCCGGATGGCCCCGGGCCACGCAAAGGTGCAAAGGCTCCCCAGCCCAGCCATGGCCACCAGCACCAGGGCCAAGGGCAATCCGGGCGATCGCCCCCCCAACAACTGCACGTTGACCACCTGCGGATTTTGACCGGCCCATACGGTGGCCGCCATCACCAAAAACCACAGGGCGATCGCTGCTCCCAAACGCGGCATAGATTTGTGTTTTTGCCATTGTAATGGGAGCTTCTACAATGGGGCTAGCCTTGGTAATTCCCTATGCTCCATCTGCCGACCGACCGGCCGCTGCCCCGGGCCGAAGACTTGCCCGATTCGGACGAGACCCCCGTGGACAATGAACTGCAAACCGATATTCCCCATCTCCTCAAGGACGTGTTGCGGCGAATTTGGGCAGAACGGGAGGATTGGTTTATGGGGATCGATATGGGTCTGTACTACCATCCCGATCGCCCGGCGATTGTCCCCGACGCCCTCTTGGCGGTGGGGGTGCCCCGCCTCAAGCACATCAACGGTCGATTGAGTTACGTCCTTTGGGAAGAAGGGAAATTCCCCGACTTGGTGCTGGAAGTGGTCTCCCAGAAATACAACGGGGAGTACGAAGACAAGTTGGAGGCATACCAAGAGTTCGGGATTTTGTATTACGTCATCTACAACCCCCTGGTGGAGCGGCGGCGGCATCAGGGGCGATCGCCGTTAACGGTGTATCGGTGGGTGGAAGGGACATACCAAGTCATACCCGGGAATCCGGTGTGGTTGCCGGAATTGGGTTTGGGCATTGGCTACGCCGAGGGCACCGTGGGCCGCTGGCAACGTCCGTGGCTGTATTGGTACAACGAAGCCGGGGAGCGCTATTTGCCGGACGAAGAATTGCGGTTGCAGTTAGCCCGGCAAACCCAGCGGGAAATTTGGCAACGGCGGACGGCGGAATTGCAAGCCGAGCAAGCGGAAGCGCAAGCCACCCAAGAAGCCGAGCAACGCCGGCGGGCGGAAGCGCAAGCCGCCCAAGAAGCCAAACAACGTCGGCGGGCGGAAGCGCAAGCCGCCCAAGAAGCCGAACAACGTCGCGCGGCCGAAGCGGCTTTGGCCCAACTGCGCGATCGCCTGCGATCCATGGGCATCGACCCGGAGCAGCTCCAGCCATGAGTTTGCTTTCGGATTGGGTGCCCCGGCACCGGCAATGGGCGGCCCTTACCTGGCCCGATTTGCAAAACCTGCCCCATCGGGAACACATTCCCATCCTGCAACCGATTGGGGCGATCGAACAACACGGCCCCCATTTGCCCCTGCTGGTGGACAGCGCGATCGCCTTGGCGGTGGTGGGCCGGGCCCTGGCGCTGCTAGAGGACGACATACCGGCCTACTGTTTGCCGCCGTTGTGCTACGGGAAATCCACGGAGCACGAGGGGTTTCCGGGAACGATCTCCCTGCGGGCGGAGACCCTGATGCACCTGTTGATGGATGTGGGGGAGAGCCTCTACCGCAGCGGGTTTCGGAAGTGGGTACTGGTGAATGCCCACGGCGGCCAACCCCAAGTCTTGGAAATTGTGGCGCGGGATTTGCATCGCCGTTATCCGGATTTTTGGGTGTTTCCGTTGTTTGTGTGGCGGGCGTTGGCCCAACCGGAACGCTGGTTGACCCCCCGCGAACTTACGGAAGGCATCCATGCGGGCGATGCCGAAACCAGTTTGTTGTTGCACTGGTACCCGGAACTGGTGCCCCTGGAGCGGGCCGCCCCGGTCTATGTCCCGCCCTCGGACTCCTGCCTGAGTTTGGAAGGAGCGTTGCCCTGGGCGTGGGTCACGCAGGATGTGAGCGCCAGCGGGGTGTTGGGGGATCCCACGACGGCCACTGCCGCCAAAGGGGCCGAAATCTGGCAAGCCCTGGCGGAGGGTTGGGTGCAGGTCATTCGCGATGTGCATCGGTTTGTCCCCCCTTCCCCGTAAGATGGGGGCAAAACCTATCCGCAACCACCATGGGCGATCGGGAACTGTACGGTGATTTCACAGCAGACGGCCGGGAATTTGTCCTTACCAATCCGGAGACCCCCCGCCCCTGGTTCAATTACCTGTGGAACGATCGCTACGGGGCGCTGGTTTCGCACACCGGTGGTGGCTTTGGGTTGCGGAGTCGCCGCGAGACAACCGCTTGACCCGGATGCGCTACAACAGTTTGCCCTGGGATCGGCCGGGTAGATACATCTTGGTGAAAGACCGGGAGACCGGTTTCTATCATTCTCTGAGTTGGGCTCCGACCCTCGATCGCCCCTACCAACGCTACGAATGCGCCCACGGCCAGGGCTACACCCGCATCACCACCGAATGTCAGGGCTTGAAGGGAGTTCTCACCTATTTTGTGCCCCGCACCGCCACCGCGGAAGTGTGGCGGGTTGCCCTCACCAACACCAGCGCCGCACCCCGCACCCTGGAAATCTATGCTTTTGTGGAACTGTTGATGGGGAATGCCCTCAACGATCTCATCAATCAACCCAACGACAAACATTTTCCGGAAGTGGCCTTTGATGACGAACACCTGTGTTTGGTGGCCAGCCGCCGCTATTGGGTGCTGAACCGCGGGGTTACGGTCAAACAGCCCAATGTGGATTGGCCCTACCGTCTGTACTTCACCAATTCTTTGCCCCTCACCGGCTTCGATGGGAGTTTGGATGCCTTTATCGGTCGCTGGCGCTCCGAAGCCAATCCGATCGCGGTAACCACGGGCCGCATGGGCGGTACGGAAATCACGGCGGGGGACCCCATCGCCGCCCTGCAATCGATGGTGACGCTGGAGCCCCAAGCAACCCAAGAATTTGTGGTGGTGATGGCCTTGGCCCCCAAAACCGCTGGTGTGCCGGAATTTTTGCAGGATCGCGGCCATCTGGTGCCCTGGAGCGATCGCCAGCTTCAGGAACTCACCGCCTACTGGGATCGCTACCTCCGTGCCCTGGTGGTGACCACGCCCGATCGCGATGTGAACCGTTCTTTGAGCATTTGGAATCCTTATCAGGCGGCGGTGACCTTTGAGATGGCCCGCAACAGCGGGTACTACCACGGCGGTTTGTTGTTTGGCACCGGTCTGCGCGATCGCTTTCAGGACATTTTGGGGGTGTTGATCGCGGCGCCGGAACGGGTGCGCCCTCGGTTGCGGGATGCGTTGCGGTATCAGTTTGCCGATGGCTCTACGCTGCACAATTTCTTCCGGTTGACGGGGAGCGGCGAGAAAACCAACCATTCCGACACCCCCCTCTGGATTCCCTTTGGGGTGATGGCCTACCTCAAAGAAACCGCAGATTTGGACTTCTTGCAGGAGACGGTACCCTTTTACGACGGCGGCGAAAGCACCGTGGGCGATCGCCTGCGGCGAGCGCTGGATTACAGTTTGGGGCAGTTGGGGCCCAACGGTCTGCCCCGCATTCACAAAGGGGATTGGAACGACACCCTGGACTACATCGGGCCGGAAGGCCATGGGGAAACGGTGTGGGGGGCTTGTTTCTTGGCTTATATTCTGCGGGAGACCTTTCCTCTGTGGGCGTGGCTCCAGGAGGAAGCCACGTTGCAACGGTACCAAACCGCCTACACCCAGCTCCAGCAGGCGGTGAACGAGCGCTGTTGGGATGGGGAATGGTACCTGCGGGCCTTCCGCGACGACGGGTCGGCGGTGGGCAGCCACCGCGATCGCCAAGGTCAATTGTTTTTGAATGCCCAATCCTGGGCGATTTTGGCCGGTATTGCCCCACCGGCACGGGCCCAACAGGCGATCGCCGCCTGTCGGGAGCGATTGTTGACCCCCTACGGCATGCAGATTGTGGCCCCCGCCTATCGGGAGGTGGAACCCAACACCGGTCTGATTTCCCGCTGTGTGCCCGGCAAAAAGGAAAACGGGGCAGTGTTCAACCATGCTTCTTCTTGGTTTGTGTTGGCGGCCCTCACCGCCGGCGAAACCGAATTGGCCTGGGAAGTCTATCGGCGGATGCTGCCCGCCAATTCGGCCCAAGACCGCGATCGCTACGAAGTGGAGCCCTACGTGTTTGCCGAATACGTCACCAGCCCGGAACACCCAACCCAAGGGCAAGCCAGCCACTCGTGGTTGACGGGCACCGCGGTTTGGATGCTGCGCATTGGCGTGGATGGGTTTCTGGGATTGCAGCCGGAATTGGATGGCTTGCGTTTGGCTCCCCGTTTGCCCGCAGCCTGGCCCGAAGTGGCGGTGCAACGGCGGTTCCGCGGCAAAACTTTGCAGGTGCAGATCCGTGGTTCGGGCCCGGTCTCCGCATTTACGGTCAACGGGGAACGGGTGGCCGGCAACCTGTTGCGGGTGACCGACTTTGTCGATGAAGTTTTGACCGTGACGGTTGGCCCCTAGACGGCGGCGCTTCGCTCTCCGCTCCCATTGTGGGAGCTTGTGGGAGCCAATCTTGCAGGGGGTTGTGGGGATTACGCAACCGCCCGCGCCTAACCCTACCATTCGGCGCACCGAAAGCCGGCGAAAATCTGGCGGATATGGGGTAAGTACCAATTGCGGAAACTGGGCCGTTGGCAGGGAAACGGCGTCGCCCAACTGTAGCCCCGTAATACCCGGTGGCGATCGTCAAAATAGGCGTTGGAATACCCCACATAGGGAAACGGCGCAAAGGCCGGTGGCGGGTCAAAGGTGCTGCTAGTCCATTCCCAGATGCCAGCGGGAGCGATCGCCCCTTGCTGCCAGGCCGCTTCCCATTCCCATTCGGTGGGCAACTGTTTGCCAGCAAACCGACAAAAAGCTTCCGCCTCGTAAAAACTGACCCCGCATACCGGCTGTTCAGGACTCAGGGCCTCCCAGTACAAAGGTTGGTGGACTTGGGCTTGTTGTTGCCAACGCCAACCCAGGGGCGACCACCACTCGGCCCGTTGATAGCCCCCCGCTGCCATAAATTCCCCAAATTCCTGTTTGGTGATTGGCCCATGCAAACGGGAATCGGCCAGGGCGATCGCCCTCGCCGGCCGTTCGTTGTCTTGGGCCCAGACGGCATCGCTCCCCACCGTGACCGTCGTGGCGGCGATCGTCGCGGATCGGGGAGCCACCTTGGGCAGAGGCAGAAGGACATCCGGGGTTTGCAATTGCTGGACGATCGCCATGGTTTCCAGATGCTGAGCCTCGTGTTGCAGCAGCCACCACGCCAGGCGGGGCGCAATGGGATGGGAAGTGGCCCGTTCCCGCACCTTGGTTACGGCTGCCAACAACGCCGCCATCGGCGGTAGCCGCCAGCGCTGGGATTTGACGGTAGCGTCTACGGCAAATTCGGCCAAAGTTGCGGCATCGTTGAGCCACCACCGGGCTTCGATGTGGCCAATGTGGCCCAAATGCCAGCCGATGGGGCTAAATTCCGGGTGGGGTTGCGCACCCAGAGCTGCCGATGATAGAGGGGTCACCCATGCCAAGGTTTGGGCCCGGAGAGCTTGCAGCGCTTGGGAACAATTGCCGAATGTATCCACAGAGATTGCGTAAGGGTGCAAATCGATTATCGCGGTTGCGCTACGGCCCCGTTCGTTGTCCGTGCTAGGTTGACGGCCGGAATTTGGCGGAAAATCTCGTGAAAATTTACCCCCTGTTGTGGTTTGGAACCCTGGTGCTGGCCGCCCCCGCTGGAGCCCTCCCCGGCCAACCGGAGCCGGTGGTCGCCGATTGGATTCGCACCCACGGTGTGCTCTCGCCAGCCCCCCACGAACGCCTGTTGGTGCGCAAGAGCGATACCGCCGCCCGCCGCTTCGAGTTTGAGGCCAGCGCCACCCTCCCCGGCATGGCGGCCTTTCCCGGCGACAAAGCCAACATCATCCGCAGCGAACGCCTCTCGTTCTTCGATTTGGCCAACCCGGTCACCACCGATCGCCTGCAGGAAACGCTGCGCAGCATCTACGGCCCGGAAATCATGATGGATTTTGCCGGGGCGACGGTGGTCTACCGGTATCCGCCCGCGACCATCCCCCCCGAGAGCACCTTGGGGTTGATTCGGGGCGAAATCCGCACCGGCAGTAGCTTCGGCTATTGGTGGGAGCAGGTGGAACGGGCCCCCGGCCAACCCCACAGCGGCCGTTTGGTGATCTTCGAGAAAGCCAATGCCGACAAAATTCAAGCCGAAATCGCCCGCCGCTACCCCAATCCGTAGGCCAACCCCACGGCGATCGCCGCCCCGGTCAACACGTTCAGACCGTTGACCATCTCGTTGGTAAGCCAAGGAATCGATCCCTGCCAGGTGGCCCCCACCCAACTTTCTAAGGAGGTGGCCACCAACGCCGCCAGCACGCAAATGCCCACGGCGAGGGGGGAACTCACCAACCCCAGCCCCCAGCCCAGCA
>DMPD01000311.1:0-297 GCA_003456125.1 Cyanobacteria bacterium UBA8156
TAGGTTGGTGGTATCCCAGACCGACTGCAAATAGGGGCGGGGTTCTCCATCCCAGAGATCGTTGTAGTTGGCCGTGATGCCGCCGGTGGTGGAGGAATACAGGGCATCGATAATTTGCCCTTGGTGGGTGAGCACCTGGCCCCGGGTCGTGGCGATCGCCCGGTCGGTGTTGGGGCTGGTGCCTTCCAGTCCGCGGTAGACCTGGCACTGGGTGGTGGCGCACAGTTCGTAGTTATCGGCCACAAAGCGTTGGCGGCTGGCTAGGGCGTAGCTGCGGGCCAAAATGGCTTGGGCCTG
>DMPD01000311.1:652-1212 GCA_003456125.1 Cyanobacteria bacterium UBA8156
ACGGAGCTTGGCTCCCGATTTCGTGGGGTACCACCCCCCGCAGGTAGGTTTCCAACGGCACATGATTCACCACCGTAAAGGTGCCGAAGGCATTGGGTTGCAGCACCAGGTGGCCGCCGTAGGGGCGGCCGTTGACCCGGATCACCCCCTGGCCGGCGCGCACCGTCAGGCGATCGCGTTGGTACCGAAAATTGCCCGCTTGCCAAGACAACCGCCACCGTTGGCGATCGCGATGGGTCTCCAAACTGGGGCGATCGAACCCGCGGGCGTGCAGTTCCTGCATCAACACTTGGCGGAGGGGTTCCGTCCGAAAGGTATCCCGTTTAGCCCATACCTGCCACCGGCGGGGTTGCACAATATCGGTGGGAATGCCCTGGGCCGCGAAGCGAAAGGCACTGGCGGCGGCATTTTCGTAGCTGCGGTGATGGCTCAGGATCACCATTTGGCGGGTGGTGGGCTCCGCCACCGCCGTCAGGGATACGGCCAGTTGGGGTACCGTGACCCGTTGGGGCCGGTTCCCTGCCAGGGTTTCGGTAAATTCCAGGGTGAGGCGATCGCCC
>DMPD01000311.1:1534-5000 GCA_003456125.1 Cyanobacteria bacterium UBA8156
TCCAGGGTGAGGCGATCGCCCGGCAAGGCGGTAAGGGCGAGGGTATTGCGGGGATTTTCGCCAAAACGCTGCACAATACCGATTTGGAGCGTGGGGTTATCGGTGGGCAAGGCAGTAGCCAACAAACCTGCTCCGATCCAGGCGATCGTACTCATCTCAGTTCAGCAAACGACGGCCCTCAGGGTATCATTTGGTTGCCCAACTTCCCCTAGCGGGAAGGTCCGATTTAGCACAGCCCCAAGTTGTACGCCCGTCCCCTCGGCAACCTGATCGAACAGTTGCAACGTTTGCCCGGTATTGGGCCCAAAACCGCCCAGCGGTTGGCCTTTCATCTCATTTCCCGGCCCGAAGCCGAAATTGAGGGTCTGGCCAAAGCCCTGCTGGAAGCCAAGCAACAGATGGGACAATGCACCGTCTGTGGCAACCTGTCGGCGGCTCCGGTGTGCGACATTTGCCAAAACCTCCGCCGCGATCGCACCACGGTGTGTGTGGTGGCCACCAGCAAAGATTTGATTGCGCTGGAAAAAACCCGTGAATACCGGGGTTTGTACCATGTGTTGGGGGGCACCCTATCCCCCATGGACGGCATCGGCCCCGAACAACTAAACTTGCAAAGTTTGGTTGTTCGGGTGGGACAGGGGGGTATTCAAGAGGTGATTTTGGCCATTGGCCCCAGCGTCGAGGGAGAAACCACCGCTTTGTATACCGGAACCCTTTTGAAACCCTTTACCAAGGTGACCCGGATTGCCTTTGGGATTCCCATGGGCGGGGATTTAGAATATGCAGATGAAGTCACCTTGGCTCGAGCTTTGGAAGGGCGGCGCGAATTGTAGGGGACAAGCACATGAACAAGAAACCGAGACAGGGTTGGCAGCGGTATGGCATGGGTGTGGGCGCTTTGGTGTTGGTGGCGATCGCCCTCAGCGTTAGCAATTGGGCTCAAGCCGATCGGAAAATACCCGCCATTTTGGTGTTGGGGGGGGCAGAAGACCGGGAGTGGTTTGCGGCCCGCCTGGCGCAGCGCATGCCCAGCGCTGGGATTTACGTCAGCAGCGGTAGTCCCGAAGCCTATGCCCGTTATGTGTTTGCCAAATCGGGCATCCCCCCAGAGCGGGTACACCTAGACTACCGAGCCGCCGACACCGTCACCAACTTTACGACCATGGTGGAAAAGCTGCTGGCGGATGGCGTGACCGATGTGTATTTGGTGACCTCTGCCTTTCATATGCCCCGGGCCCGGGCGATCGGCACCATCGTCTTGGGCAGTCGTGGTTTGGTGATCCACCCGCAGCCGGTACCTACCCCCCACGCCCCCGAACCCGCCGGCAAAATTGCCCGCGACAGCCTGCGATCGCTGTTTTGGTTGGTGACCGGGGCCGCCCCCAGCAAAGCCCTACCGTGAGGGAAGCTGTTTTTCAGGGGGTGATGGCCGCTTCCAGCCTGGGGCTAGGGGCGATCGTGGGCATTCTGTGGCAACCCCGCCGGGTGGTATCCGCCACCGTCATGGCCTTTGGCAGCGGCACCCTCATTGCGGCCGTTTCCTACGAAGTGGCCCTCACGGCATTTCGGGAAGGGGGGACTTGGCCCCTATTGGGTGGGTTGGCCGTCGGCAGCAGCTTGTTTATCGGCATCACGCGGCTGGTGGACGAGCAGGGCGGTTTTTTGCGCAAATCGGCATCCCGGCGCCGGTTTTTGTTTGAACGGCGGCGGGAAGAAACCTCGGCGGTGTTGGCCCGGGTCGCCCATGTGGAAGTGATGCGCAACTTGCCCCCCGGCGAAGCGCAGGCTATGGTGTCGTTGTTGCAGCCGGTGTCGGTGGAGCCAGGGGAAGCGATCTGTCGGGAGGGGGAACCGGGGGATTCGTTCTATTTGATTGTGGAGGGGGAAGCCGATGTCGTGAAGGGCGATCGGCCGGTGGCGGTGTTGGGGCCTGGCGAGGTGTTTGGCGAAATGGCCCTCCTGACGAACCAGCCCCGTTCCGCTTCGGTGGTGGCCCGCACCTCCATGGATTTGTATCAGCTCAAACAAGAACATTTTGATGATGTAATGTCGCGATCGCCCCATATTGCCGGGGCGTTGAGTCGGGCGTTGGCGCGGCGCTTGCGTTCGGCGACGGAATCCCAGGCCCGGGCAGTCACGGATTTGAATCGCTGGAAACGACAAGTCTTGGACAGTGCCGAAATTGATTTGTCGTCTGCCGAGGAGGAACGGCTGATCGAAGGATTATTGGAAGCCAGTAGCTCTGCCCCCTTGGCAATCTTGGTGGGAACTTTGTTGGACAACATTCCTGAATCGGTGGCGATCGGCATCGATGCCACCAGTCCCAACACCACGTTGGCCTTTTTGTTGGCGGTTTTTTTGTCGAACTTTCCCGAAGCCCTGTCCAGTTCGGTGGGTCTCCGCCAGGCCGGCATTCAGCGGAACCGCATTTTGTTGTTATGGGCGGTGGCGATTTTGCTGTGCGGGGCGTTTGCGGGGGTGGGGAGCCTGTTGGTGGGGGTCGTGCCACCCATGGGGTTGGCGTTTGTGCGGGCTTTGTCGGGGGGAGCCATTCTGGCGATGCTTTCCAGCACGATCATTCCCGAAGCCTATGAATTGGGGGGCGCCTCCGTCGCGTTTTCCACCATTGCCGGGTTTACCGTCGGGTTTTTGCTGTCGTCGCCGGGTTGATCCGGCAGCCAATCGGGGTCGAGGGCTTGGGCCAGGGTAAATGCCGGTACCGGCGGAATTCCGGCCGCCGATAAGTCGCTCGCCAGCAAAAAGCGTTTGCGACCGTTTTGGTATTGCCGCACAAAAATGCCTTGCAGAAAAGGCTTCAGACTGGGACTGGTGGCCAAGGCCTCTTGAATTTGCCGTCGAAACTCGAAGATCTCTACTTTCCAGCCCCGCAAGCAGTTGGCCCGCTCCGACTCCCAATACTGAATTTTGAGGAGGTGTTCGCACAGCCGCATGAGGTAGCTGGCTAGGGCATTTTTTTCACTGCGACCCAAACTTTCGATTTCCTCCAGCAGGTTTTCCCAATCCACTTGCTGAAATTGCTGGGCCCGCAGTTGGGCCGCCGTTACTTCCAGCCAACGATAAAAATCCCGATCGTACAAAGAAGTATTCATATTTCTACTGTAGGGCGTACCCTGGATTTGCCACCCAATTTAGGGTAGCCAATTGGGATCGAGGGCTTGTTCCAGGGTAAATTCCGGCTTTACAGGAATGCGCTGCTCTTCCAGCTCACTGACCTCCAAGAACAGTTTCCGCGCATGGCGGTATTCCAACTCAAAGCGATCGCGCAGGTGGGTTTTCAGACGGGGACTGTCTTGCAACAGGGTTTGAATTTGGCGACGAAAATTGGCAATTTCGAGTTTCCAACCGCGATAACACCATTCCCGTTCCGTATCCCAGTATTGCAATTTCAGAAAATGTTCGCACAGCCGCATGAGGTAGCTGGCCAGGGCATTTTTTTCACTGCGAC
>DMPD01000333.1 GCA_003456125.1 Cyanobacteria bacterium UBA8156
CCCCGCTGGGCGATCGCCTGGAAATACCCGGCCGAAGAGGTGCCCACCCGGTTGCTGGGATTGACGGTGCAAGTGGGCAGAACGGGCGCCCTCACGCCGGTGGCAGAACTGGCGCCGGTGCGTTTGGCCGGCACCACGGTGACCCGCGCCACCCTCCACAACGGCGATCGCCTGGCGGTTTTGGATGTCCACCTAGGGGATACGGTCATTGTGCGCAAAGCCGGGGAGATTATTCCGGAGGTGGTGCGGGTGTTGCCAGAATTGCGGCCAGCGGCAGCCCTGCCCGCGCGGTTGCCGGCGCAGTGCCCCGAATGCTCGACCCCGGTAGTCCAACCGATGGGGGAAGCCGTGACCCGATGCCCGAATCCCCATTGCCCTGCCGTCCTCCGGGGCAAGATTGAACACTGGGCCAGCCGCGATGCCCTGGCGATCGACGGTCTTGGGCAAAAGCTGGTGCACCAACTGGTGGCCCGCAACGAGGTGCGATCGCCCAGCGATCTTTACCGGTTGGAGCGGGATACCCTCAGGACTTTGGAACGGATGGGGGCCAAATCCGCCGACAATTTGCTCGCGGCGATCGCCCGTTCCAAGCAGCAACCCTGGGAGCGTGTCTTGTACGGTTTGGGTATTCGGCATGTGGGAAAGACGGTGGCCCGCCAATTGGCCAGTGTGTTTGGGTCTTGGCAAGAACTGGCCCAAGTCGAGTCGGCGGCGATCGCCACGGTGCCCGGCATCGGTTCCGAGATTGCCCAAGCGGTGGTCGCCTGGTTTACCGATCCCCAAAACCAAGGAGAAATGCAAGCTCTGGAGTCCCTAGGGGTGGCGGTGTCGGGCCAGAGTTTCGGCCCGCGGTTGGGGCCCCTCGCCGGCAAAACCTTTGTGATTACCGGTACCCTGCCCACCCTCACCCGCGAAGAGGCGATCGCCCAGATCGAAGGCGCCGGCGGCAAAGTGACCACCAGTGTCAGCAAAAAGACCGATTTTGTGGTGGTCGGTGAGGCGCCAGGCAGCAAACTCACCAAAGCCCAGCAGTTGGGAATTCCCCTGC
Source organism: Cyanobacteria bacterium UBA8156 (assembly GCA_003456125.1). Lineage (GTDB taxonomy): Bacteria > Cyanobacteriota > Cyanobacteriia > Pseudanabaenales > Pseudanabaenaceae > UBA8156. The sequence goes on from DMPD01000333.1 coordinate 1,049, forward strand.
TGGACGAAGCAAGCCTGCGCGCTCAATTACCCTAAACGGCGTCCCTACCTTGCATTTTCTGGTTGTATTTCCTGCAATCTGTTGTAGGGTGAGAATGCAAAAAGGAATGAAAAACTCAGTCCCAAACCTTCGCTTTGAGACAGTTGGAGCTGTGCCGTAGCTCCCGTCTCAAGCTTGCCCAGACCCCCTAGCCTTTGCACAACACTAGCCTTTGCACAACACGGATGAGCGCCAATGACCCCGAAGATGGTTGCCGCGGTTGACCTAAATCCGCATCCGAGGGTAGATACCGCCCAACCGGTAGCCTCTATTTGGCAGATGTCTCCCTCTCTGGCGATTGTGACGCAGTTTTATCCGCCGGACTTTGCGGCAACGGGGCAGTTTATTGCGGAATTGGCGGAGGAATTGGCAGCTCGGTCGGTGCCCGTGCGGGTGTTTACGGGGCAGCCGGGCTATGCCTATACCCAGACCAATGCCCCCCGGGAAGAAATCCAGAGTGGGGTTTTGATTCAACGCACAGCCAGTGCCCAGTATGTCCCCCAGCGCATTCGGGGAAAACTCATCAACGGTCTGATTTACAGTTTGCGCTGCGCGATTAAGTTGCGCCGACCACCGGTGCGCGGTGCCCATACCCTGTACACCTCCGCGCCGCCTTTTTTGCCGGTGGTGGGCTGGTTCTACCACAAAGTGTTGGGTCACCCCTATAGCTGTATCGTTTATGACATTTACCCTGATGTGGCGGTACGACTGGGGGTCGTTGGGGCCCGTCACCCGTTGACCCGGCTCTGGGATTTTTTCAATGCACGGGTGTGGCGACGGGCTAGCGCCATCGTGGTGCTGAGCGAACCCATGCGCCGCTTGGTGTGCCAAAAACACCCCGACCTGGCCGCCAAAGTATTTGTCGTCCCCAGTTGGGCAAACCCTGATGCCATTCGACCGTTGCCGAAGTCCCAAAATTGGTTTGCCCAGAAACACCATCTCGATCGCCGGTTTACGGTGTTGTACTCGGGAAACTTGGGCCGTTGCCACGACGCGGAAACCCTGGCGGCGGCGATTGGTCTGCTGGCAGATGCGAACATGCAATTTGTGTTTGTGGGTAATGGTGCGGGCTATCAAGCTTTGCAAAAGGCGTCGGCGAATTGTCCCCATGTGCTGTTTTTGCCCTATCAGGCCCCGGAAGTGCTGCCCTATTCCCTCACCGCCTGTGATGTGTCGGTGGTGAGCCTCTGCTACAACATGGGGGATGTGGTGGCTCCGTCTAAGTTTTACGGCATGTTGGCGGCCGGCCGACCCGTGGTAGCCATCTGCCGCGACGATTGCTACCTCAAACCGTTGCTCGAAGAAAACCAATGCGGTCGCGCTTTTGCCAATGGCGATGCGGCCGGTCTGGCGGCGTTCCTGCGATCGCTCCAGGCCGACCCGGCCCTAGCCGAAGCCATGGGGCAGCGGGCACTGCAACTCCTGCTCGATCGGTTTACCCTGCAGCACGCGGCTCAGGGCTATTTGCAGGCCCTGGGCTTGGCCCGGTAGAGCCAGGGGCGGCAGCGATGCGCTGGGTCAGCCATTCGGCGGCCACACGGTACTGTTCGTCGAGATTGGTGCCCGCTTCCTGACGGCTGAGGGGATTGAGCAAGGGGACTTCGCGATCGGGAGCAATGCCAATTTTGTTGATGTCTCGATGGTTGGGGGTTTCGTAGCGGCCAATGGTGACGGCCAGCCCCGATTGGTCTTCGAGGGTAAACAAAGATTGGATCAACCCTTTGCCGTAGGTGCGGGTGCCCACCAACACGGCCCGGCCGCTGTCCTGCAAAGCGCCCGACACCACTTCGCTGGCACTGGCAGAGCCGCCGTTGACCAACACCGCCAACGGTTTTGGGGTGAGGGCTTGCCCCGTCGCCTGATAGGTATCGGCAATGCCCTGACGATCGACGGTGTAGACGATGGGCCCTTCTGGAATCCACAGCCGTGCGATTTCAACGGCCGCCGCCAGCAACCCCCCCGGATTTCCCCGCAAATCCAAGACGTAGGCTTCCGCACCGGCGGCTTCTTGCTCCCGAATCGCTTTGGCGACTTCGGCGGCGGCGTTGCCGTTGAATTGGCTCAACCGGATGTAGCCAATGGTGTGGCCGTTGTCTTGATTCAGATGGGTCACCACGGGATTGACTCGAATGGTGTCCCGGATCAATTCCACCTCAAAGCGATCGCCCTCGGGGTTGCCACCAATTTCTTCTTTCCCTTCGAACAGGTTGGTGCGATCGAAAGCCGGCAATTTCCCCTGGCGATTCCGCACCACGGTGAGGCGCACCTTGGAGCCAATCTCCCCCCGCATTTTCTCGGCGCATTCGTCCAGGGTGAGGCCCGTAGTGGGCACCCCATCAATCGCCACAATCCGATCCAAAGGCTGCAACTGGGCTTTTTCGGCGGGGGAACCTTCAATGGGCGATACCACCACCAGGGTGGCGGTGTCCGGATCGACGGCAATTTGCAAGCCCACGCCCGTTAAGCTGCCGGCCGTGCTGGTGGTCATGGTGGCAAAGCGGTCTGGGGGCAAAAACCGGGTGTAAGGGTCGTCCAGGGAGGCCAGCAACTCTTCGATCGCCCGGTAGGTGTCTTCCCGATTCTCGAAATTCCGACTGTTAAATTTTTTGCGGACTTTGTACCAGTTTTGGTGATTGAAGTCGGGATCGAGGTAGGCCCGGTTAACGATTTGCCAAACGTGGTTGAAAAACTGCTGCTCCGCCAGGCGATCGCTGGGGGTGGCGGCCCCCCAAGCCGGCCCGGCCAAACCCAGCATCAATCCCAAGACAATCCAAAACCGTGCGAAACCTTGCCAAACCCTCATGCCGTTTTTCAACCCACAGACCAGGCCCATGCTAGCAAGTTTGCGGGGGTCTCTACCCCAGCAAAATTTCCCGGAGGGCGGCCGCCACCGCCACCACATCGCCATCGGTGAGTTCGGGAAACATGGGCAACGCCAAAACTTCCTGGGCCAGGGCTTCCGCCACCGGGAAACCCCCTGGTGCCAAGCCCAAATCGGTACAGGCTGCCTGGAAATGCACCGGCAACGGGTAGTACACAATCGTGCGGATGCCCTGCTCTTGCAAAGCGGTTTGGACGGCATCCCGGCGATCGCCCAAAATGCGCACCACATACTGATTCCAGGTGTGGCCAACCCCATCGGCGGGCACCACCAAGCCAGGAATATCGGCCAGCAAAGCGGTGTACCGACGGGCGATCGCCTGCCGTTGGGCAATCCAGGTATCGAGGTGGGGCAGCTTGATCCGCAGAATGGCCGCCTGCAGGGCATCCAACCGCGAGTTGTAGCCGACGGCCGTGTGGTAGTACCGCCGGGGACTGCCGTGTTCCCGCAATTCCCGCACCCGTTGGGCCAAATCGGCATCGGTCGTGGTGATCAAACCGCCGTCGCCGCAGGCCCCTAGGTTCTTGGTGGGGTAAAAACTAAAACAGCCAAAGTGGGGGCCGCTGCCTACTTTTTGCAAATTGTGTGGATACAACGCCCCAGTGGCCTGGGCGCAGTCCTCAATCACAAACAGACCGTACTTGTCGGCGATCGCCCCGACGGCATCCATCGCTGCCGAGCGCCCAAACAGGTGCACCGGCAGGATGGCTTTGGTACGGGGGGTCACGGCTGCCGCCACCGCCGCCGGGTTCAGGTTGAACGTGTGGGGCTCCACATCCACCAGCACCGGCTGGGCCCCCACCAAGTAAACCGCTTCGACCGTGGCAAAAAAGGTAAACGGCACCGTGATCACTTCGTCGCCGGGGCCAATGCCCAGGGCCCGCAAAGCCAGCACCAGCGCATCGGTACCCGAATGACAGGCGATCGCCTGGGCACTGCCGTTGTAGGCGGCGAACTCCTGCTCAAAGGCTTGCACTTGGGCACCGCCAATGTACTGACCCGAGGCCAACACCTCCCGCACTGCGGCCTCGATGGCGGGGGCAAGGGCCGCATACTGCACGGTGTTGTTGAAAGGGGGAATAGGACGAAAAGCCAGCATGAAACCTCGAAAAATGCTGCAAGCCGTGGCTAGTCTATTTTAGCGCCCGTTTTCGAGGGGATTGGCCCGCGCATAATCGTCCTGAAACCGAATGATGTCGTCTTCCCCGAGATACTCCCCGTTCTGAACTTCAATGATAATCAGAGGAATGGTCCCCGGATTGCCCAGGCGATGGGGCGTACACCGCGGGACATAGGTGGATTCGTTGCTGCCGATGAGGATCTCGCGATCGCCACAGGTGACCTTGGCTGTGCCCGATACCACAATCCAGTGCTCGCTGCGGTGGTGGTGCATCTGCAAACTCAGCCGATGGTTGGGCATCACCTCGATGCGCTTAATTTTGTACCCTTTGCCCTCCTCCAACACCGTGAAGGAACCCCAGGGCCGACGTACGGTCGCATGATGATGCGGGGCCAGACTCAGAGGATCGGGTAAGCCCCCCCCCACCTCATGCCCCATTACCTGGTGCGTGGCCTGATGCGTGGACTGGTGCGTGGCCTGATGAGTAGCCTGATGGGTTGGGGGATGGGTTAAGCTCAAGCCCTCAGCGACCGCTTCTTCCAACATTTTCCCATTTCCAAGCATGGATCGTCCTCAGCATAGCAGGTCGGCCCGTCCGTACACCGCCGCCGTGGCCCCTTGGCAATGGGCCCACAGGCGATCGCCCCAGGCAAAATGCCACCACTCGTTGGGATGCCGCACAAACCCGGCGGTTTCCATCACGGTATAGAGCCACTGCCGTCGCTCGTGGTACATCTGGGACAAGGAATCATGGCGATCGGCATAAAAATCGGGGAAAGAGCGGGGGGATATTTCATCCAAACTCCCGCCCATATCCACCACGGCCCCGGTGGGGTCTTGCAAGGTGACATCCACGGCGGCGCCGGTGCTGTGGGGCGGCGCGTACGCTGGATCGGGCAGGGCCCAAAACTGGGACACTTGGGCTTGCACCGCGGCCCGTTGCGCCTCTCCCAAATCCGACCAAGGGGTGCCCTGCATCGCCGCCACCTGCTGGCAAGCATAGTCCACCATAAAGGACTGCACTGCCAACGGTCGATAGGCATCGTAGACCCGCAGGCACCACCCCGGATGGGCTTGGGACAATGCCTGCTGGGCCACCGCCAACCGTTCGGCCACCCCCTGCCGCAGGTACCAGGGGGAGCGATCGCCGTAGGGAGCCCCCAACACCTGGTAGGGGTGGGGTTCCCAGCGTTCCACCATGGCCGGCAACGGTACCAACGGCTCCCCGCACTCCACCGTGGGGATGTCGTCCCAAGGTCTCACAAGTAGGCGACTCCCAACCCCCACCAAATCAACAAGCCAATGGTGCCCAACACCAACACCCCCGACAAGGCAATCGCCACCGGGCGATCGGCATAGTCAAATTTCATGATGCCACGGTTAAAGTCTGACACTGGTTTTCCCTCTCCACAACATCCGGTTTACCCCTGTCTCAACTTATGCAACAGATAAGTACAGACTATTGCATCTAGCTTACCCACAACCGTCCCCGCCACCACCCCACAAATGACAGGAAACTATGAAGATTGTTTCAAGGATTGCAGCAACCCTTGGCAGGCATCTTCGAGCAAGTCCAGGACGCGATCGAAGCCTTCGGGGCCGCCGTAATAGGGATCGGGCACTTCTTTTTCCCGATGGTGGGTGCAAAAATCACACATCATTTTTACTTTGTGTTGGAAGTCTCCCCGGGGGTCGAGCTGCAGGATGTCCCGGTAGTTGGACTTGTCCATGGCCAAGATGAGATCGAATTCTTCAAAATCTGCCCGCCGAAATTGGCGGGCGGCCCCTACAAACTCCAGTCCCCGCCTGGCTGCGGCTTCCCGCATGCGGCGATCGGGGGGGGCGCCGGTGTGGTAGCCCGCAGTGCCGGCGGAATCGCAAGCCAAGTGCGGTTGCAATCCCTCTTTAGCCACAAAATGATTGAACAAGTTTTCGGCGGCGGGCGATCGGCAGATGTTGCCCAAACACACAAACAGGACTTTTTGCATAGGTGTCAGGATGGCGAAGACCCCCACCATTTCAGCACAGAGGAGCCAACCCTGGGTCACCTCTCGCACGAACCGCAAGCCATTGCCCTGGAACATCCATTCCCGGGAACCAGGGACGGGGGCGGTGC
>DMPD01000312.1 GCA_003456125.1 Cyanobacteria bacterium UBA8156
TACCACCGCAATCCCATTGAGGGTTTTGAGCTTAAAGCCGGCAATGGGCCGGGCGATGGCACTGTGAAACACAATTTGCGATCGCACCCGCAGGGTTTCACCGGTCTGCACGGTTTGCACGGGTTGGCCGGCCGCATTCAACAATTCCACCGTTTGCAGTTCCGCACCGCCAATGCCCACCCGTGACTCGCTGACGGCGTTGCCGTTGGTTTGGGCCACCTGGTGTTGCAGAGCCACGTTGCGGGCCGCCGCCTCCTGCGCGGTCATCAGGGTACTGTAGGCCAAGGTGACGGGATGGGGTTTGCCATCCTCAATTTTGCGGCCCCCGTGCAACACGATCGCCCGATCGCACAAGTTCAACACGCTGTTGAGATCGTGGGACACAAACAAAATCGTGACGCCCCGTTCCGAGAGTTCTTCAATTTTGCGAAAACACTTGCGCTGAAACAGCACATCCCCCACGGCCAGGGCTTCATCCACAATCAAAATTTCCGGATCGACATTGACAGCCACGGCAAAGGCCAACCGCACGAACATCCCGCTGGAATAGGTTTTCACCGGCTGCTCGATGAAAGCGCCAATGTCGGCAAAGGCGGCGATGTCGTCAAATTTGGCGGTAATTTCCGCCGCCGTCAAGCCCAGCAACCGCCCGTTAAAAAACACGTTTTGGCGACCGGTGAACTCTGGGTTAAAGCCGCTCCCCAGTTCCAGCAGGGCAGAGATGCGGCCCGCCACCCGCACGTTGCCGGTGGTGGGGGTCAGGGTACCGGCTACCAGTTGCAGCAGGGTGCTTTTGCCGGAGCCGTTTTGCCCAATGACGCCGAGGGTCTGCCCCTTGGGCACCGCCAAATCCAACGGCTGCAGAGCCCAAAACGGACGCGATCGCCGGATTTTCGGAAACAACAACTCCTGCAGTCGATCGATCGGGCGATCGTAGCAATGAAAACACTTGGACACCCCCTGCAGGGCGATCGCCACCTCGGCCACAGTCGCTCAGGTTCCTACCAAAACTTCCCCAGCATAGCGGCGCACGGCCGCACAGTCGCGGGCAATTTGTTCCTGCAAAGCCGGGAGGGAAGCAAACCTTTGTTCCGGGCGCAAAAACCGCTCTAGGGTCACGGTCAAGGTCTGGCCGTACAAATCTCCCTGCCAATCCAAGATGTGCGCTTCCACCGTGGGCTCCCCCGTGCCATCAAGCGTTGGCCGCTGCCCCAGGTTGATCGCCGCCGGTAACCCCAATTCCCGCACCCAACCGCTGTACACCCCTGGCCGCGGGCGAAATTTCTTGGGATGCAGGCGCAAATTGGCCGTGGGAAACCCCAACCGCCGTCCGTTTTGGTGACCGGGTACCACCTCTCCCGTCAGGGTGTAAGGACGGCCCAACAAATCCTGAGCCAAGGCCATCTCGCCCCGCTCTAGGGCTGTGCGAATGGCCGAGCTGCTAATGCGCACCGCCGGATCGCCCGGGGCGCTGCGATGGGTTTGGGCCGGCAACACCCGCAGGCGATCGCCCCACACCCGCCGCAAATCCACCACGGTGCCCTGCCGCTGCCACCCAAACCGAAAATCTTCCCCCACGCAAATCCCTTGCGCCTGCAATTGGTCTTGCAGAATAGCGGCCATAAATTCCGCCGCCGTTCGCTGGGCCAGGGTTTCGTCAAAGGGCAACACCACCAGTTGCCCAATACCCAAGGCTCCCAAACACTGGGCTTTTTCCGGGAGGGGGGTCAACCACAGCCGAGACTGGCCGCTAAAAAATTCCCGGGGATGGGGATCGAACGAAACCACCGTGGGGATGCCCCCTCCCAACATCCCCAACTGGGCGATCGCCGCTTGATGGCCCCGGTGCACCCCGTCAAAATTCCCCAGGGCCACCACCGTAGGTTGGCTCACCTCTTCCCCGCGACAAATCTGTGCCCCAGCCTGCCTGTTCCCCAAACTGCCTTCGCCCCGGTGTACCGTCAAGGACAATCTTGACACAATTTGTTACAAATCCTCGCCAAACCGCGCCGTCCGCACCGCCCGATAGAGCGATCGCAGCATTTCCGCCGTGGTCTCAAAGTCAATGCAGCCATCGGTAATGCTTTGACCGTACACCAAATTTTCTTTGGCCGTGAGGTTTTGCCGCCCCGCCCGCAAATGACTCTCAACCATTACCCCCGCGATCGCCGTTTGACCGTCCCGAATTTGTTGGGCTAAATCCGCCAACACCAGCGGTTGACGGTTGAAATCCTTGCTGCTGTTGCCGTGGCTGCAATCAATCACCAAGCGAGGGCAGAGGGACTGGGCTGTCAACCGGGCGACAATCTCTTGCAGATGGGCCGCTTGGTAATTGGGGCCGCTCTTGCCCCCCCGCAACACCAAATGGCAGTCGGGATTCCCGGTGGTCGCCACCACGCTCACTTGCCCCTGATGGTCAATGCCCAAGAAATTGTGGGGTTCCCGCGCCGACAACAGGGCATGGATCGCCACCTCCACGTTGCCATCGGTGCCATTCTTGAACCCCACCGGCATGGATAGACCCGAAGCCATTTCCCGGTGGGTTTGGCTCTCGGTGGTGCGGGCGCCGATCGCCGTCCAGGCAATCAAATCGGCAATGTACTGGGGCACAATCGGATCGAGCAATTCCGTGGCCGCCGGCAACCCCAATTCGGCGATCGTCAGCAGAATTTGGCGGGCCAGCCGCAGCCCCTCGGCGATCGCAAAGCTACCGTCCAAGTGGGGGTCATTGATCAACCCTTTCCAACCAATGGTCGTGCGGGGCTTTTCAAAGTAGACCCGCATCACGATTTCCAAACCGTCCGCCAACTCTTGCTGCAGGGCGCGCAACTTTTCCGCGTAGGTATGGGCCGCCGCCTCATCGTGAATCGAGCAGGGCCCCACAATCACCACCACCCGGGCATCGTGACCATGCAAAATCCGCGCAATCCGTTGCCGAGCGGTCGCCACCACCGCCGCCACCCGCTCGGTGACCGGCAACTCCCCCTTGAGGACACTGGGCGGCATGAGTGGTGTGGTCTCCACCACATGGAGATCGTTGGTCTTGGCTTCCGGGGAAAGACCCGTAGCGGCGATCGCCGGCGAAACTTGGGACATGCTGCAAATCCTGAGGCACCGCCTCTTATGATAGCTATCTTTGCGGAAACTCGCTCAGAGAGAGGGTGTAGGCCGCAGGGCGATTGGCTTCGCCGGTGGCCACCCAAATTTGATACGTGCCCGGGGCAAAGCGCCGACGGGCCACTTGGGGGCTGCGGCCCCGGTACTCCCGATCGGCACACCACACGGTACCATCGGCTCCCCGCATCAGCAACGTCACATCGGCTTGGGGATTGTCACCGTAGGCCAAAACATCCAGAAATATCGGCTCTTGCAGCACCAAAGTATAGTTGGGCTGGGCTTGGGCAAACCCCCGACACCGGCCGGCATTGCCCGCCAATCGGGCCACCGGCTCGTTCCCGCCCGCCGTCCCCCGCAGCCGCAGCGGGTCGTTGCGGAAGTGGGGCCCCAAAGTCAGGGTTTCGGCGATCGCCGGCACCGCCCCCAAGCCCACCAGCAAAGTGCTCAACACCGGCCAAAACTTGCGTGCGTTCATGGCATTTTCTCCTAGGGTCTAGCCATCCTGACGTTAGGGTGCCCTAAAAAGTGTCCCCATGCCCCTCGGGCGCAGGGATTTTGCGCACCCGCACCCGCTGCCCGTCCTCCAAGACCGTCAACTCTACCCCTTCCACTTCAATGCGATCGCCCGCGATGGGGGCCCGTTGCAACTCATCCAAAAACAACCCCAACAACGTCGCAAAATCCTCCCGCGGCAACACCAAATCCAACTCATTGTTCACGGTGCCGATGCTGGCCCGCAACTTGAAAATCCCCTCGCTGGTGGATACCCGCCGGAACTCCCGTTCCTCTTCCGCATCGTACTCATCCCGAATTTCCCCCACCAATTCTTCCAGAACGTCTTCGAGGGTGACCAGACCCGCCGTCCCCCCAAATTCATCCTGGACAATCGCCAAATGCAAGCGATTCTTTTGCATGTCCCGCAACAAGTCTCCGGTCAAATGATGCTCAGAAATGTAGTACACCGGCCGTAGCAGCTCCCGGAGGGAAGGGAGTTGGTGATCCATCGGTCGAATCAAGTCCTTCACATGGAGAATCCCGACAATGGTATCCAAGTCGCCATCGCACACCGGCAATCGGGTATGGGCGTTTTCCGCCACCACCGCAAAAGTTTCCGCTAGGGTCGTGTTCACACTCAGGTACTGAATTTGCACCCGGGGCACCATAATCGCCCGAACTTCGATGTGGGGCAGTTCCACCGCCCGGTAGATGATCCGCCGCTCCTGCTCGCCGACGGCCCCCCCCGCCCGGGCCGCATCCACCATCGCCTTGATCTCTTCCACCCGCACGTCCTGGGTGCCCTGGACAGGGGTACCGGTCAAAGCCAAAATGCCGTTGGTAAACGCGCTCAAAAAACGCACCAACGGCGAAGCCAGGCGCTCCAGCCAGTAGATGGGCTCGGCGGTGAATAGGGCGATCGCCTCGGCATGGTGCAACGCCAACTTCTTGGGCACCAATTCCCCAAACACCAAGGTCACCACTGCCACCGCAAAGGTGACCAACACCAGACTCAGCGGGGCTGCCCATCGGCCCACAAACGGCGACAGCAAAACATCGAGGGGCCCGGCCAACTCGGTAGCCGCCGTCGCCGAGGCAAAAAAGCCAGCGAGGGTGACCCCCACTTGCACCGTCGCCAAAAATTGGGTGCTGTTTTCCACGGCGCGCTGCACCAATCGGGCCCGCCGATCACCTTGTTCGAGGAGGGCTTGAATGCGCGCTTCGCTAGCCGAGATCAAGGCAATTTCCGAGGCTGCAAAAAAGGCATTGATGCCCACCAGAATCGCGATACCGAACAATTGTCCGGGTAAGTCTTCCATACCTACAGCAATCTCAGCACAACCGGCACTCCCAGCACCGACGGGAGTTGCCGCAACTCGGCCATGGCCCGTTGAAAACTCTTTTCGGCAGTCGAACGGGTAACCACCAGATACTGCGTCGTTGGACCGTCGGTGCTGTACTGGCTCACCGACCCCAGGGCTACGCCCCAACGCCCAAAACACAACCCAATGTCGCCGATTGTCCCCGGTCGCTCCCTCGTCCCAAACCGGATATAAAACGCCGCGGTACCCTCCAGCAGAGGCTGCACATTGGCGTACCCCTCGTGAAAACACCCCAGCAACGGCGTAAGCATCCCTTGGCTTTCCCGTACCGCCGCTGCCACCGTTAGGATATCCCCCACCACCGCACTGGCCGTAGCTCCCGCCCCGGCCCCCGGCCCGCTGAAAAACAACCGCCCGATCGGCTCCCCTTCCACCATCACC
>DMPD01000202.1 GCA_003456125.1 Cyanobacteria bacterium UBA8156
CTTCAGCAGGGCCTGTTGCACCCCCTCCCCCGACACATCGCGGGTAATGGAGGTGTTTTCGCTCTTGCGGGCAATTTTGTCGATTTCGTCGATGTAGATAATGCCCCGCTGGGCTTCCTCCACATCCAGGTCGGCCACCTGCAACAGCCGCAGCAAGATGTTTTCCACATCTTCCCCCACGTACCCCGCTTCGGTCAGGGTGGTGGCATCGGCCACCGCAAAGGGCACATCCAGCATTTCCGCTAGGGTTTGGGCCAGCAACGTTTTGCCGCAGCCGGTGGGCCCCACCAGCAAAATGTTGGACTTTTGCAACTCCACCCCATCATCGGGCGCTTTGCCCGTTTCCAGAAAGCTCAGCCGTTTGTAGTGGTTGTAGACGGCCACCGACAGGACTTTCTTGGCTTCGTCCTGACCGATCGCCCGTTCATCCAAGTAGCGTTTGATTTCGCGGGGCTTGGGCATCTGGGCAAAGGGCACCCGATTCCGTTTCCGTTTCTCGGCTCCTTCCTTCCGTGCCGGTTGGGGCGCAGCCCCAAACAGTTCTTCATCCAAAATTTCGTTGCACAGGTCTACGCACTCATCGCAGATGTAGACCCCCGGCCCCGCAATCAGCTTCCGGACTTGATCTTGAGACTTACCGCAAAACGAACACTTGAGGTGGGAATCGTATTTGCTAGGCATGTTCGCTCTCCGGGTTCTGCGCATCCTGGGTACCGTTGGCCAATTGAAGTTCGGGGCGATGGGTGGTCAGCACCGCATCGATCAGTCCGTAGTCTACCGCCTCGGCCGGCGACATGAAGAAATCGCGATCGGTATCCCGTTCGATTTTATCGAGGGGTTGGCCCGTTTGCTCGGCCAATAGCCGGTTGAGGGTGTCTTTGATATACAGAATTTCTTTGGCCTGAATTTCGATGTCGATCGCCTGGCCGCGGGCTCCCCCCAGGGGTTGGTGAATCATGATTCGCGCATTGGGCAGGGCGTACCGTTTGCCCTTCGCCCCGGAAGACAGCAGAAAAGCCCCCATGCTCGCGGCCAAACCCATGCAGATGGTGGATACATCGGCCCGCACGTGTTGCATCGTGTCGTAGATCGCCATCCCTGCCGAAACCGAGCCCCCCGGTGAATTGATGTACAGGAAAATATCCTTCTCGGGGTCTTCGGCATCCAGAAACAGGAGTTGGGAAACCACCAAGTTGGAAATGCGATCGTCTACCCCTGTTCCCAGAAACACAATCCGCTCCCGCAGCAACCGCGAGAAAACATCAAAGGAGCGTTCCCCCCGTCCCGAAGTCTCCACCACCACCGGCACGAAGTCACTGCCCCGCACATCCGGCTGTTCCCCTTTCACCATGCTGTTGCTGCCAACGTTTCCCTTCTATTTAAGCTTAACCCGATCGCCTTGGGGGTCAGTCATCCGGCGTAGGGGTGACCTCTACTTCCACGGCGGGCAATTCGGTGGTCGGCTCTGGGGCTTGGACTTGGAGGCTGTCCCGCACCAGTTTTTCGGCGGCTTCGCGGCGCATCTGCAACCGGCAAAACTCCTGCAGCTTTTGCGGATCGAGGCGTTCTTGGATCCCGGCTTGCACATCGGCTATCCGTTGCGCCAACGCCTCCTCGGTGACCACCAGGTTTTCCCGATCCGCGATCGCCACCAGGGCCAAATCGTACTTCACCTTGGCCATCGCGGCCGGGGCGAGCATCTGACCCAATTCCCGCACATCGCTTTCCGTCAGCCGCGACAGGACTTCTTGTCCCACCGATTCCTGAAATTCCTGGAGCTGGCGCTGCAACAACAATTCCAACTCTTGTTGCATCAGGGTTTGGGGCACTTCGCACTGGGTACGTTCCACCAAAGCCTCGGCCATGGCGGCTTGAATGCGATCGGCGGTCTGTTCCTCGGCGGCCTTGGCTTCCCGTTCCTCCAGATAGGCCTGCAACTCGGCCATGGTTTCTTTTTGGCTGATGCTGCGGGCAAATTCATCGTCTAGGGGCGGCAATTCCCGCACCTTGATGCTCTGCAGGGTGACCGTAGCCACCACGGGTTGCGGCTCGGCGGTCACATCTTCGGGATCGCTCAGGTGCGCCGCAATTTCCTTGGTTTCGCCGGGGTTCATGCCCTCAATCCCCGCCACAATTTCGGGCAAAAAGCTTTCGGGGTTGAGATCCAACTGCACTCCGGTTTCATCTTCCCAATTTTCTAGGGGCTCCCCATCCGGCTGCCGCAAGCTGTAATCGATGGTCACAACGTCCCCGAGCGCCGCAGACCGGCCTTCCACCGGCACCAGAGGGGCCCGCCGCCGTTGAAATTCCGCCAACATTTTCCCCGGGGCTTCCGGATCGGGCTGTACCGACTCCACCGTCACGGTCATCCCCAGATAGTCGGATACCTCGACCTTTGGCTCCACATCGATTTCCGCCGCAAACGCCAGGGTCTCCCCCACCCGAAACGCGGTAAAGATGGCGTCCCCTTCTTCCCCCAACCGGAATTGCCCCATGGGCTTCAGGTCTTCGTGTTGGGTGCGGACTTCCCGCAAAACTTCGTCGATCAATTTCTCGAACACTTCTGCCCGCACCGCTTCGCTGCCCACGTACTGCATCAACAGCGGCCGGGGCGCTTTGCCTTTCCGAAACCCCGGCACTTGCACGGTCTTCAGCAGCCGTTGGAGGGTGATTTCGTGGATTTTGCGGGAGCGATCTCCCTCTACCTCAATCGCGAAGCGGACTTTGCTGCCGGGTAGGGTTTCGTGGCTGACTTTCACGGTGACAAGGCTATCTAAGTGCAGTCTCTCAACATACCAGAAAGCGATCGCAACTGCGGTAGGAAAATAGCCAGGGCGCGCCCCCGATGCCCAATGACTGCCTTTTGGGCGCTGGTCATTTCGGCAAAGGTCAAGCCCAGGTCGGGTACCCAAAACACCGGGTCGTAGCCAAAACCGTTGGTGCCCCGCGGTGTGAGCAAAATTTCGCCGTCGCAGTGGCCCTCGGCGGCCAAGACCACCCGCCCGCTGGGATCGGCCAAGGCCAAGGCACAGACAAACCGCCCCCGGCGATCGGTGGCATCCCCCAAAGCCGCCAACAACTTGGCAATGCGATCGGCATCGGTGACCCCGTACCGTGAGGAATACACCCCCGGTGCCCCCCCCAAAGCCGCCACTTCCAACCCAGAGTCATCTGCCAAAGCCCATTCCCCCATTGCCTGAGCGACAGCCGTGGCTTTGAGCTGCGCATTTTCCAGAAAGGTGGTACCGGTCTCTTCCACGTCTACTGCCGGTGGTTTGGGCAACAAAACCAGGTTAAATTCCGCCAGATACTCGGCAAATTCTCGAATTTTGCCCGCATTGCCGCTGGCGATCGCCAGTTGAGAACGAAAAGGAATCATGGCCGCGATGACAGACAACCCTTGCTATTATGGGGGGGCTTCGGGTCTCGGTGTGCCATGAACCGTCTTTTTACCGTTGGCTTGGGTCTATTGGGTTTGGGTCTACTAGGTTTGGGTCTGGAACCGGTTGGACTCCTGCAAGCCCAAAACAATGTTGTGCTGTTTGGTCCCAATCGCGACAACACGCTGTCTTACGTTTTGCCCAATCGACGACCGGGGGTGCGGGGCGGTCGCTACCGCTTTTTTCCGTCCCTGCCCTCCGATCGGGCCGTGGCCGAACTGCAAATTTTGTACCCGGCTCCCTTTCGAGGGGTTTTCAATC
>DMPD01000161.1 GCA_003456125.1 Cyanobacteria bacterium UBA8156
CAGACCGGTGAAACCCTGCGGGTGCGATCGCAAATTGTGTTTCACAGTGCCATCGCCCGGCCCATTGCCGGCTTTAAGCTCAAAACCCTCAATGGGATTGCGGTGGTGGGGCAAAGTACCTACGAATCCCCCTCGCCGTTGCCCCCTGTGGCCGCCGGCACCCGCCTTACGGTGGAATTTGATTGGCCCTGTTATTTGGCCCCCGGCAACTACACCCTCACGGCGGGGGCATCGGAAGCCACCGCCGATGGGCGAATTTTGCCTTTGGATCGCCGACGGGATGTGCTTCCCCTGACGGTGATGGGTCCCCTGGGAGCCTACGGGTTGTTGGCATTGCCCATGCACATTGCCTACGCGATCGCCCAGGAGACCGCCCCCGTGTAACCCCTAGTACACCAGGGCCACATAGAGGCAACCCACAACCAACTGGGCGATCGCCACCGGAGCCCCGTAGCGCAAAAATTGGCGAAACGTCAACCGAAAGCCGTGGGATTCCGCGATCCCCGCCCCGACAATGTTGGCCGAAGCACCGGCCAGCGTGCCGTTCCCCCCCACCGTCGCCCCGATCGCCATGGCATAAAACAAAGGCAACACGCTAGCTGGCAGTGGCTCCCCCGGCACCGCCAAACCGGCACTGAAGGTGTAATCCTGCAACAGGGGCACCATCGCCACCACCAGGGGAATGTTGGGGGCCACACTGGAAACAATGCCCGTCATCAGCAGCAAAATCATCCCAGCCAGTTTCAGGTTGGTGCCCAAACCCGCCGCCAACAGATCCGCCATTTGGGCCGTCACCCCAGTTTTTTCGAGACTGCCCACAATCGCAAAGAAACCCATGAAAAAGATGAGGGTACTCCAGTCCACATCGCGCAGGATATGGGGCACCGAATCAATGCGGCTGTGGTGGGACAGCATCATGGCCAGCAAAGCCCCGAGCAAAGCGGCGGTTGCTGGCGAAACGGGCACGGGAAACCGCTCGCCAATGACAAAAAACATCAGCATAAAAGCCACAATCAAGCAGCCAAACGCCAGGGCCCGGGGGTGCTCAATCGCCACCTTGGGCAATTGATCCAGGTTGTGCAACTGCATTTGCCAGACGGGCCGAAACAGCCAGGGCAGCAGCACACCCAACACCGCCACCATGACCACCCCACTGCCGCTCAAAACCTGCAAATAGCTTAAAAACGTGAGGCCAAGGCGTTCCCCCACAATGTAGTTGACGGGGTCTCCCACAATGGTCAAAAGACCGGCGCTGTTGGCCGTAAGCACCATCAGCACCAACAGCGGTACCGGCGGCACCCCCAGGATCAGGGCGAGGGGGGGAATCATCGGCCCCAGCAAAATTACGGTGGTGGCATTGGGCAAAAACGCGCTGATGAGGGTGGTGAGCCCCACAATGCCCAACAGCAGATAGCTCCCCTTGCCGCCGGTCAGGGAAACCATCTTAATGGCGAGGTACTCAAACACCCGGGTGGGCTCAAAGGCCCGCACGATCACCATCACCCCAAAGAAGAGGGCCAGGGTGCCATGGCTCTGGCCGATAAAGCCGGCGGCCTCCTCCAAGGTCATGAGGTTAAAGACAATGGCGAACAGGGCCCCCAACAGCGCAGCAATGGTCAAATGGGTCCAGTCCCCCAGCAGCAGAACCACCACAAAGACGAATGTCCCCAACGCCAAGGCCTGCGCTCCGTCCATGGTTTCTCCTGAAAATGCTGGATACCCTTGCCCGATACCCAAAGAACTCCCCAATTCTACAGCCTAGGGCAAAGGGGCTCTGGGTTTGCGTACGCAGACCTAGGGACGGAGCTTAGGGAGTTTCCGCAGGGGGGGGCGCAAACCGGGAAGCGGCAATTTCCAAGAGGCGATCGATGGAAGTGTTCGCCACAAATTGCCGGGTTTTTTCCAGGTACTGGAGGTTTGGACAACGCTCCCCCAGTACACACCCGTTGGTACAGGCTTCTTTGCAGTTGATGGTTGTGGGCTCCATGGCGCTCCTCCGGTTTTTTTCACACAGTACCAACATTAAGATAGGGCTATTCCCCACGATGTGTTGTCTGTGAAACCCGATTTGGCGGTTTGGTTGAGCGCGATGGATCTCCCCGTGGATTGGCTGGGGCTGCGCTACGTCGAAGAACGCACCCTGTCTGTGCGGGTGCGGGATGGGTTGCCCCAACCTTGCCATCGCGATCGCAGTGCCGGTGTGTTTGTGGAAGTGTTGACCCACGGGCAGTTTGGTTATGGCAGTACCGATGTTTTGACCCCCGCCAGCGTGCGCACGGCGGCTCAACACGCCCAACACCGGGCGATCGCCGCCGCTCGGTTTCCGTTGTTTGCCTTCGATGTACGTCAGCGCCCCCCGGCCCAAGGCCAGTACCGCTCCCCCTTCACCTTGGGCATCGACCAGGTGGATGCGGGGGCCGTACACGAGCTGGCGATCGCCCTCGGTCAAGCTCTGCGGGTCAGCGAGGCGATCGTGTCGACCACGGTCACGTTTTGGTTCACGGAAACCGAAACCCATTTCGTCAGCAGCAACGGTGCCGACATCCATCAACACACCTTCACCGTGGCTACCGACCTAGCGGCTACGGCCATGGATGGCCCCCAAGTGCAGAGACGGAGCGATCGGGGGGCCATGGCCCGCTGCCACCAAACCGGCTGGGAGGCGATCGCCCAGGAACCGTGGTTCGTGCGAGCAGAGACCATCGGTGCCCAAGCCCTGGAACTATTGACCGCGGCAGAGTGCCCCACCACCACCACCGATTTGGTCTTGGCACCCGACCAGGTGCTGTTGCAAATCCACGAAAGCATTGGCCATCCGCTCGAACTGGATCGGATTTTGGGGGACGAGCGCAATTACGCCGGTACCAGCTTTGTCCAGCCCAGCGACTTCGGCTCCCTTCAGTATGGCTCCCCCCTGCTCAACGCCACCTTTGCCCCGGATGTGCCCGGCGAGTTTGCCAGCTACAACTTTGACGACACCGGCGTGCCCGCCCACCCCACCCACCTCATTCGCGATGGGATTTTGGTCGGGGGCTTGGGCAGCCTCGAAAGCCAAGCCCGGTCGGGTTTGCCGGGTACGGCCAACGCTCGGGCCACCTCCTGGAATCGCCCCCCCATCGATCGCATGGCCAACCTCAACCTGGAACCGGGTGCCGATACCCTAGCGGACATCATTGGCGCGATCGCCGACGGGGTGTACATGGAATCGAACCGCTCTTGGTCGATCGACGATCGCCGCCACAAATTTCAATTTGGTTGCGAATACGCCCGCCAAATCGAGGATGGGCAACTCACCAAAGTCTTGCGCAACCCCAACTATCGCGGCACCACCCTCTCGTTTTGGCGCAGCCTCCAAAAGGTGGGCAACACCGTCGAAGCCTACGGCTCCCCCTTTTGCGGCAAAGGGGAACCCAATCAATCCATTCGGGTAGGCCACCAAGCCCCCCCGTGCTGGTTCGCCAACGTGGAAGTGTTCGCCTAGGTCCCCCCCAGCCGCCGAAACCGCCAGCCCTCCCCCGGTACAAAAGTGGCTTCCGTTCCCAATGCCCGCAGTTCCAAAACCGCCCGCTCCACAGTCTTGCGATCGCGGGCCAACGCCAACACCGACTTCCAGGCCCCCCGCCGCGCCGGTAAACTGGCCGGATTTTCCGCCAAAAAAGCCGCCGTTTGCCGCGATACCTGGGCTCCCAACCGCAAATCTTCGGGGTTTGCCGCCCGCTCGGCTGCGATCTCCGCCCACTCGGCCGCCTGCGCAAACGACTGCCGGGCGGCTGACCCATCCCCCAAAAACAACAGTTCGTCAATCCCCCGGAAGCGCCACACCAAAAACGCATTGGGTTGCAACTTGGGATCCAGGAACGGCAACCCCTGGCGGTAAAGGGCGATCGCCCGGCGGGGATCCGCCGAATACATCGAGATCGCTGTAGACAGATACAGGTAGCTGTACACAAACCGGGGATCGCTGCGGACAATAATGTCGAAGTAATCCCCGCTCAGGGTGTACCCCGTGCCGTGGGTGTCCCGGGCCACATCATCGCCAAAGTATTGCAAAAACGAGAGAAACGTCCAGTTGGCCACCATATTGCGGAAGCCAAAACCCCGTTCCGGCAACAGCTTCAGGGCCTGCAACCGGATTTCTTCCTGCGCCACCCAGTTCCGGGAATCCACCGCCGACTCGCCGCCCGTTGCCCGCTGCAATCGGGGCATCTGCAAACCCACCGCCAGGGCGGCTGCCATCAAGCCCAATCCCACATTGAGCCACCGTTTTCCGTCTCGCCAATCCTGCTGCCAACCCATACTGGAACCCACTCACAGAAGGCTGCGGCCCTTACCACAGTGTACTGGAGATCCGAATAGCTTGAGGTTCCTCTCAAGATACTTTGGCGTAGCGATCTGTTTGCAACCGGGCGATCAACTCTGAGGAAGGTCGACCATCCGCCGGGGTCAAGCCATACCAGTTTTGGGCCCGGCGAATCGCCGCGGTCAGGGCCTCATTGTTGCGACCATCCAGGGGCCCAACATAAAAATCCCGCTGGGCCAGCAGTTGTTGCAGTTCGAGGGTAGGACTGACCGAAACATTGCTGCCACTGCCTCCCGGTGCCGGGGTAGGCGTACTGCCCCCGGAACCTCCCGCCACGTTGCTGCCTGCCGCTGGCACGTTCTGGCGGAGGGTAGCCAAAAGCGTGGGTGTGGGTTGGCCATCGGGCACCAACTGCAAAGCCCGTTGTACCGCTGCCACCGCCGTGCGGGTTTGCGTTCCCAAAATCCCATCAATGGGCCCTGTGTAAAACTCGCCGCGTCGCAACAACGCTTGCAGCTCTAGGATTTCTGCTCGCGAAAGCTGGCTCGGAGGGGTTGGCGTTGGGGCTGGAGTGGGGGTAGGAGTCGGCACAGTCGCCACTGGCGGCGCACCCGATCGCAGTGCCGCCAATGTCCGGGAACCGGCCACACCATCCACCACCAAGCGATAGGCAGCTTGGGCCCGACGTACGGCCGCCTCTGTTAGGGGCCCGTAAATACCCGATATCGGCCCGGTGTAAAAGCCCCGTTGGGTAAGCAGGTTTTGCAATTGCTGAATCC
>DMPD01000037.1:0-734 GCA_003456125.1 Cyanobacteria bacterium UBA8156
CGTGAGCAGCGCGAGCATCACCCCCATCGCCTCCCTCCAATCTTTAAGAAAATCTGTAAATTATTCACCCTACCGCCATCCCTGGCCGGCGGATCCCCACCCAGCACCGTCCACCGCTCGAACCTGCTGCTACCATAGGCCAAGCGGAGATTGCACTCCCGTATGGCCAAAACATTAAGTTGTGTTAAGCTACGATAGAACGCGCTACCCGTACGGTTATCCCAGCCGGATATCCCAACCGGCCACACTAGCCGGCCATGCTAATCGGATGGTAGTTCTGGTTTCCAGAGCCAAACGGGCAGCCATAACAACATTGGCCTAAGCAATTGGTCTAGCGACACGCCCACCGGCAAACCGAGGGAAACCCAAGGGGAAACCGGGGGATGTTAGGGAGTTGTTTAGCGTCTGTACATAAATTCGAGGAAAAGCATTATGACCATTGCCATCGGCAGATCGCAACCGGTCGAGCGGGGTTGGTTCGACGTACTCGACGACTGGCTCAAGCGCGATCGCTTTGTATTCGTGGGTTGGAGCGGCTTGCTGCTGTTCCCGACCGCCTTCTTGGCCCTCGGCGGCTGGTTCACGGGCATCACCTTTGTCTCTTCGTGGTACACCCACGGTTTGGCCTCCAGCTTCTTGGAAGGGGCCAACTTCCTGACGGCTGCGGTATCCACCCCCGCCCTGAGCATGGGTCACTCCCTGCTGTTGTTGTGGGGGCCCGAAGCCCAAGGGGA
>DMPD01000037.1:1080-4810 GCA_003456125.1 Cyanobacteria bacterium UBA8156
GACTTCACCCGTTGGTGCCAAATCGGCGGTCTGTGGACGTTTGTGGCGCTGCACGGGGCCTTCGGTTTGATTGGCTTCATGTTGCGGCAGTTTGAAATTTCCCGGCTGGTGGGGATTCGCCCCTACAACGCGATCGC
The DNA here is from genome assembly GCA_003456125.1 of Cyanobacteria bacterium UBA8156. Lineage (GTDB taxonomy): Bacteria > Cyanobacteriota > Cyanobacteriia > Pseudanabaenales > Pseudanabaenaceae > UBA8156. The sequence continues at coordinate 1,218 of DMPD01000037.1, forward strand.
CTTCTCGGGCCCGATTGCGGTGTTCGTGTCGGTATTTTTGCTGTACCCCTTGGGTCAAGCCGGTTGGTTCTTTGCCCCCAGCTTCGGGGTGGCGGGGATTTTCCGATTTATCTTGTTCTTCCAAGGTTTCCACAACTGGACTTTGAACCCCTTCCACATGATGGGCGTAGCCGGCATTTTGGGTGGGGCGTTGTTGTGCGCCATCCACGGTGCCACCGTTGAAAATACCCTGTACCAAGACGGCGAAGGTGCCAACACCTTTACCGCCTTCAACCCGACCCAGTCGGAAGAAACCTACTCGATGGTGACCGCCAACCGGTTCTGGAGCCAAATCTTCGGGATCGCTTTCTCGAACAAGCGGTGGTTGCACTTCTTTATGCTGTTTGTGCCCGTAACCGGTCTGTGGATGAGCAGCATCGGCGTGGTGGGCTTGGCCTTGAACCTGCGGGCCTACGACTTCGTGTCGCAGGAAATCCGCGCGGCGGAAGACCCCGAATTTGAAACCTTCTACACCAAGAACCTGCTCTTGAACGAAGGGATTCGTGCCTGGATGGCGCCTCAGGATCAGCCAGCCGAGAAGTTCATCTTCCCTGAAGAAGTGCTGCCTCGCGGTAACGCGCTGTAAGCAACTGTTCAAGGTGGGGTGGCTTTCTCCGGGGTTTTGGCCCTTCGGGAAGCCACCTTTTGCCAAGGTGGAGGGTGGGGTTAAGTTTGTCCCTCCCTGTAAAATAGAGCGTCAGAGATAAAACGATAGGAGTGCACGGTTCGTGACTACGACACTCAATTTCAATACATTGGGGATCGGCGGTCGTACCCAAGACAGCACCGGTTTTGCCTGGTGGTCGGGGAACGCCCGTTTGATCAACCTTTCTGGGAAATTGTTGGGGGCCCACGTGGCCCACGCGGGTTTGATTGTGTTTTGGGCAGGGGCGATGTGCCTGTTCGAGACCTCGCACTTTGTGCCCGAAAAGCCCATGTACGAACAGGGCTTGATCTTGCTGCCGCACTTGGCGACCCAGGGTTGGGGCGTGGGTGCCAGCGGTGAAGTGGTGGATACCTTCCCCTACTTCGTGGTGGGCGTATTGCACTTGATCTCGTCGGCAGTGTTGGGTTTGGGCGGTTTGTACCATGCCCTGCGCGGCCCCGAAATTTTGGAAAACTACTCTTCGTTCTTTGGTTACGACTGGAAAGACAAAAACCAAATGACCAACATCATCGGGTATCACCTGATTTTGCTGGGCTTGGGGGCTTTTCTGTTGGTGATCAAGGCCATGTTTTTCGGTGGTTTGTACGATCCCTGGGCACCGGGGGGCGGTGACGTGCGGGTAATCACCAACCCGACCATCGATCCCACCGTGATCTTTGGCTATGTGTTGGATTCGCCCTTTGGTGGCGCCGGCAACCTCGTCTCCGTGGACAACCTGGAAGACGTGGTGGGCGGTCACATCTGGATTGGCTTTATCTGCATTGCCGGCGGGATTTGGCACATTGCCACCAAGCCGTTTGGTTGGGCCCGCCGCGCGTTTGTGTGGTCGGGGGAAGCCTACCTGTCCTACAGCTTGGGAGCGCTGACGCTGATGGCGTTCATTGCTACCTGCTACGTGTGGTTCAACAACACGGTATACCCGAGCGAATTCTACGGCCCCACCAGCGGCGAAGCTTCGCAAGCACAAGCCTTTACCTTTGTTGTCCGCGACCAAAAGTTGGGGGCTAACGTCAGCACTTCGCAAGGGCCGACCGGTCTGGGCAAATACCTGATGCGATCGCCGTCGGGTGAAGTCATCTTCGGTGGGGAAACGATGCGGTTCTGGGACGTGCGCGCCCCTTGGATCGAGCCGCTGCGGGGTCCCAACGGCTTGGACATCGACAAAATCAAAAACGACATTCAGCCCTGGCAAGTGCGTCGGGCGGCCGAATACATGACCCACGCCCCCTTGGGCTCCATCAACTCGGTGGGTGGGGTAATCACGGAAATCAATGCCGTGAACTACGTATCGCCCCGGTCGTGGCTGGCGGCTTCGCACTTCATCTTGTCTTTCTTCTTCTTGGTGGGTCACCTGTGGCACGCAGGTCGCGCCCGGGCGGCGGTGGCTGGCTTCGAGAAGGGGATTAAGCGGGAGAAGGAACCGGTGTTGGTGATGCCCGACCTCGACTAATCCGATTTGGTTGATTTCTAAGGGTGGAAGCGCCCCAGAGACCCCGGCTACGGTCGGGGTTTTTGCTTGTGTGACCAAACGTACAAGGGAGGGGAAAAACCTTGGTAAGCTAGAACGCCGAAGCATTTGGATCGAACCTTGAGTACACCGCACACCGTTACCTTGATTCGTGGCGATGGCATTGGCCCAGAAGTAGCGGCCGCAACCCAACTGGCTGTGAATGCGACCGGGGTGGCCATCGATTGGACGGTGGTCGATGCCGGGGTAGACATCATGGAGGCCGAAGGCACGCCTCTGCCGGAGAAGGTATTTGAGGCAGTGCGGAAAACCAAAGTCGCGATCAAGGGGCCCATCACCACCCCCGTGGGGTTTGGGTTTCGTTCGGCCAACGTGGAATTGCGCAAAATTCTGGATTTGTATGCCAACCTCCGGCCAGCCAAGTCGTTGGTGGGGGTCAAAAGCAAGTTCACCGACATCGATTTGGTGATCGTGCGGGAAAACACCGAAGATCTGTACATCGGGGTTGAATTCGCCCAAAATACACCCGAGGCGGCGGCCGCCCGGGATTTCCTGAGCAAGCTGTCGGGCACCCCCCTGCGGGAAGATGCCGCGATCGGGGTGAAACCCATTTCCGAGTTTGGCAGTCGGCGCATCGTGAAGTTTGCCTTTGACTATGCCCGCCAAAACGGTCGCAAGAAGGTCACGGCGGTGCACAAAGCCAACATCATGAAATTTACAGACGGGTTGTTTTTGGAGGTGGCCCGCGATGTCGCCCAGTCCTATCCCGACATTGAGTTTGAGGATCGGATTGTGGACAACATGTGCATGCAACTGATGCAAAAACCCGAGCTCTACGATGTGTTGGTGATGCCCAACCTCTACGGCGACATTTTGTCGGATTTGACGGCGGGGATGATCGGCGGCCTAGGGGTGGCTCCCGGAGCCAACATCGGCGAAAACGGGGCGGTGTTTGAAGCGATTCACGGCTCGGCCCCCAAGTATGCCGGTCAAAACAAAGCCAATCCTACGGCATTGATCCTGTCGGGGGTCATGATGTTGCGCTACCTCGGCGAGGGAGCGGCGGCCGATCGCCTACAACAGGCTGTGGCGGACGTGATTGCGGAAGGCAAGGATGTGACCTACGATCTATCACCAGCCGGGGTGACACCGGTGGGCACCCACGAGATGGCCCAGGCGATCGCCTCCCGCCTGAACCCATAAAGAAGCGGTCTCGGGTCGCCAGAATAAGCTTGTTTTTGGGGACCGGGTGCAAACCCTTGGGGATGGAGACACCTTGACGGCGATCGCTCGGTATAGACTCGGTATAGAGGCGATGGGCGATCGCCACCTCAACCAGGAAATGCTCCCAGGCGGGTAAGCCTGGATTTGCGAGCGGTACATCAATTATGGTTTTGAGGTATAGCAGTTGCCATGTTG
>DMPD01000345.1 GCA_003456125.1 Cyanobacteria bacterium UBA8156
GTTAATTAAAATGACTATACCTACTCCAGTTCGGTGCTCCTAACCCCAACCGCTGTCGAAGGCATTGGCGAGGTATTCGGTCAACCGGAAGGTACTGCCCTGGGCCGCCACGATCGCCACGTCAAAGCGGCAGTTGTGATGGATATACGTGGGGTGTTGGGCCAAGAATTGGGCAGCTCCCAGCGCAATTTGGTGTTGTTTGCGGAGGGAAACCGAGCTACGGCCGCCGGCATCCCAGTTCCCGGCGCGGCGGGTTTTGACTTCGACAAAAATCAGGATTTGGTTTTGCTGGGCGATCAAATCCACCTCGGCTTCGCGGGTGCGCCAGCGCCGGGCCAGGATGTGCCAGCCCTGGGCCTCCAGGTACTGGGCGACCCAGGCTTCGCCGGCGGCTCCGGTCAATCCAGCCATTCGCTTTCTTTGGTTTCCTGCCGGTACAACAGGCGATCGAACCCATCTTGCAAAGAGGGGGGATGTTCCTGCAAACAACGGTGCATGGCCGTAATGACCTCGTCCGGCACTCGGCGATCGCGGTACTGGTTGCGCATCAGGCAGACCCACAGGGGTTCGTTTAACCAGAAACCGATGGTCGGCGCAAACCCCAAACTCCGCACGTAGGCGCTCACTTCCCGCCGGTAGCGGGGCCGGTAGTTGGTGGCATCGTAAACAATGGAGCGATCGGCAGCGATCGCTTCTTTCATGGCTTTCTGGGCACAAAACCACAGTTCCGACCACTCCCCTTGGACGGCCTCATCGCCGTAGAGTTGGCCCCGCAGATGGTCGAGACCAATCACCAAAGCATTGTCCAGGCGGGCCAGTTCCCGCGCTAGGGTGCTTTTGCCGCTGCCGGGGATGCCAATCAAAATCGTTGCCGTGGCCATGACGGGTTTTTTCTCCCATTATGGCTACTCGATGCCGCTGCCGGAGGAAGGCGGTGCCCACAGGGTTTGCACGCCCCAATAGAAATAAGCGAGACCGGCGATGGTTAGGACCCAGCCCCCCAAGGTCAACCAGCGCCCCGATTGGGCCGTCAGCCGACGGGCATACTGGGCAAAACCGACCCATACCCCCCCCAAAAAAACGATGCTGGTGTAGCCAAACCCGTAGCAAATCATCACCAAGGCTCCCCAAAGGGGGGAACCGGTACCGGCGGCCGCCACCAAGGTGGAAACGGCGATCGAGCCGGCGCAGGGGGAAACCACCGTGGCGAAGGAAAGCCCCACCACATAGGGATGGCCCAACCACTGGAGCGCCGGCAGTTTGGGCAGGGACCATTTGGGGAAAAACCCCAGTTGGCGCAACCCCATGGCACAGATGATTACCCCCATCCCCATGTACACCGCCCCCCGCCAAGTCAAGAGCAAAGCACTGGCGAAACCGGCAAACAGCCCCACGGCTGCAAACAAGGTGGTGGCCCCCGCCACAAAGCACAAGGAGTGGATCAGGGCTTCCCGGCGGGAATGGGGGGACAGGGTGCCCAAATAACTGAGGTGTACCGGCAACAAGGCCAAAATGCAGGGGGAAAGGCTGACCACCAGGCCCCCAAAAAAGGCCAAGACCGGCAACATCAGGGGCAGGGTCGCCACCTGGGCCACCCAGTCCTGGTAGCCGCCAATCCACGGCAACAAAACCTGTTGCCAAAGGACGGCCACCTCTTGCCAGAGGGGCTGGGCCACCACCAACAAACAGGCTCCTAATCCCAATCCCCCCAGTTGAACCCACCGACGCATCTATTTGCGCTCCGCCAACTCGGCGATCGCCCGATCCAACACCGCCGTAATTTGCGCTTCGGGAGTACCCGACCGGAATTGCTCCCAGACCATCCCCGAAGCCGGATTCACCGCCAACAACAAACCGGTGCGGGTCTGGTTGGCCCGGAAAAAGTCTTGCAGACCGGCTTGGGTGGCCACCCGCTCCGCACCCCGGATCGCCGCCCCATCGGTGACATCCAGCGTCACAAAGGTTACCCGCCCCCGATAGCTGTCCTTAATGGCCGCCAACGTGGGTTCCATCGCCCGACACATGGGGCAGTTGCGGGATTTGATTTGCACCACAACGGGCTTCCCTTGCAACTCCGCCGCCAGTTTGGTTCCCACCGAAGTCATGGTTGTTTTGCCGGCACTGGACCCGTGTCCGTGTCCGTGGTCGCCGTGGGCCCGGGTGGCCATTGGGGCGATCGCCCCCGTCATCAGGGCTATTGCCAACGATGCAGAAAAAAGACGCATTGTCAAGAAATAGAACGCTTGATCTCACCATAGCCCGATTTGCGGGTGGGGGCAACCGAGGTTCCCTTGCTTGTTCTGGGGGAGGCGCCAACTAGGAGTTTGGGGGATACCAGCAAGATTCAATCCGATCGCCCAGGGCTTGGGCTTGGGCAACGGTTTCGGCGACGACGGTGGCATGGCCCAATTTGCGGCCGGGGCGGGCTTCCGGTTTGCCGTACCAATGGAGGGTGGTGCCGGGCAGGGCGGCGATCGCCTCCCGTTGGGCTTGATAATGGGCCGTCCCGGTTTCCCAGCCCAGCAAATTCACCGTGACGGCGGCGGGTACCCGCAAAGCGGTATCCCCCAACGGCAAACCGGCGGCGATGCGAATGGCTTGGGCAAACTGAGAAGTGACGCAGGCTTCGATGGTGCCGTGGCCGGAGTTGTGGACGCGGGGGGCCACTTCGTTGAGGGACAACCGGCCGTTGGCTTCCCAGAAAAATTCCAAACCGCACACCCCCACAAATTGCCAATGGTTCAACAGGGTGGTGGCGATCGCCTGGGCTGGGGCGGGGTCGCCGTAGGGACTGGGCAGCACGATGCGGCGGCACACTTGATCTTGCTGCTGGGTGTGGGCCAAGGGGTAAAACCGGAATTCACCGGCGGCGTTGCGGGCCGCGATCAGGGCCAGTTCCGCTTGGTAGGGCACGTAGGCTTCGGCGATCGCCGGGGGGGTGCCCATCTCCTGCCAAGCGTTCTGGGCGGCGGTTGCGTCCGGGACAATGGCCGTACCCTTGCCGTCGTAGCCGTAGCGGCGGGCTTTGAGGACGAGGGGATACCCCAAATCCCGACCCGCTTGGGCCAGTTCCGCCCCGGTATTCACGGCCCGAAACGCCGGGATCGGCAACCCCAGGGCCTGCATGGTTTGGCGTTGGTGGTATTTGTCCACCATGGCGCCCAAGGTGGCAAGGGAAGGCAAAAAGGTGACGCGGTCAACCCAGGCCTGCAAAGGCGTGATGTCCACCCATTCGTTTTCAAACAAACAGGCCCCCACTTGCGCCAACAGGGTGTCCATGGCCGCCACCACCCGGGCCGAGGCCACCTGTTTCACCGCGGCTTGGGCCTCGTCTGTCCCCGCCCAGAAGGGTACCCCCAATTCCTCGGCGGCGATCGCCAGCATCCAGGCCCGGTGACCGCCCCCCAACACCCCCACCCTTCCCCCGATTTAAGCCCAATCATCTTGCCCTT